>CAZDHQ010000103.1:0-9573 GCA_964505135.1 uncultured Ferruginibacter sp. | reverse complement strand
TCTCTTACACACCACATGTACATTTTACTCAGGGAGACAATATTGAAGTAGTAAGCATCGGTCCAAAAGACAATCCATGGCAAAAGTTTTCTGAATATTACCGCGGCAAGAAAAACCGGATTGTGCTGGTGGATACTACCCACTACGAAATGATGAAAAGAATAGGTAGCATTGACAAGATAACAGAGCAACCAGACAGTGCCTCACTGGTTTTCATTTTCGGTGTACAAACTGCAGGGAGTTTTGATATCGATATTGTAAACAATGTAGAGAAAAAAGCTTTGAACAATGTGGTAGGCGTATTGAAAGGAAAAACAAGGCCGGATGAATACGTGATTTTTTCAGGGCATTATGATCATATCGGAATAGGCTCGCCGGGTGAAGGTATGCCACATACCGGCACTGATTCTATCTATAACGGTGCCAATGATGATGCAGCGGGTACCACAGCTGTGATTATGCTGGCCAAATATTTCAAAGCATTAAATAATAATGACCGCACTTTGATATTTGCCACTTTTACGGCTGAAGAAATTGGTGGTTATGGTTCAAGGTATTTCTCTAAACAATTGCCGCCGGAAAAAGTAATGGCGATGTTTAATATTGAAATGATTGGCACAGAATCCAAGTGGGGCCGCAACAGCGCTTATATTACCGGCTTTGAAAAATCTGATATGGGCAAGATTCTGCAAAAGAATTTAGAGGGAACTCAATTTCAATTCTATCCTGACCCATACACTGATCAACAATTATTTTATCGTTCCGATAATGCAACACTGGCAAGGCTGGGTGTACCGGCACATACCATCTCTACATCCAAAATGGACAATGAACCCAACTACCATAAAGTGAGTGACCAGATTGAAACACTTGACATGAAGAATATGGCAGAGATCATCAAGGCATTGGCGGTAAGTGCCAAATCAATCATCAGTGGTGCGGATACGCCAAGCAGGGTGGATACGAAGCAGTTGAAGTAGATTGTTGAATGGATGAATTGTTCAATGGTTAAATTGTTTTATTAATACATTGTTGAATTGTTGCATTGTTAAGAGACTTCATAATCTTCTAGCACCCCAGGCAATTCAACCATATAGCCATTTAACCATTTTTTTCTTTATACTCAACAATTAACCATACAGCCATTTAACAATTAATAGCCCTTAGCTTTGCAGCATGGCAGATAAACAAGTATTTGATATCATCATTATTGGTGGCGGGCCCATTGGCCTTGCATGTGCAATAGAAGCAAAGAAGGCAGGGCTTTCGCATTTGATTCTGGAGAAAGGAGCTTTTGTCAACTCTTTGTACAATTACCCGGTCAATATGACTTTTTTCTCTACCAGTGAAAGATTGGAGATTGGCGATATTCCTTTCGTAAGCAATAACCCCAAGCCGCAAAGGGCAGAAGCAATTGAATACTATCGTAGGGTAGCCATTACTTATCAACTCAATATGCATTTGTTTGAAGCAGTTAGTGGCGTAAAGAAAGAAGCTGATTTGTTTAATGTACAAACCATCAAAGCTGCTTACCAGGCAAAACGCATCATCATCTGTACGGGCTTTTATGATATTCCTTATTTGTTGAATGTGCCGGGTGAAGATTTACCAAAAGTGACGCATTATTATAAAGACCCGGCTTACTATGCCTTTCAAAGAGTGCTGGTGGTAGGTGCCAGCAATTCAGCCGTGGATGCGGCTTTGGAAACATGGAGAAAAGGCGCCACTGTTACCATGGTGATAAGAGACAGTGTGATCAGTAATTCTGTAAAATATTGGGTGAAGCCGGATATAGAAAACAGGATCAAAGAAGGATCTATCAAAGCATATTTTAACTCCACTATAAAAGAAATAAAACAAGAAGAAGTATTGATCAATACACAGGAAGGTTTGGTTAGTATCCCAAATGATTTTGTAATTGCTGCAACAGGCTATCAACCCAACCTGCCTTTCCTGCAAAAATTAGGCGTGGCATTATGTGCTAATGAGAACCTTACACCCGAGTATGATATGGATACGCATGAAACCAATATCAAGGGCATTTACCTGGCAGGTGTGATATGTGGTGGTATGGATACACATAAATTGTTTATTGAAAATTCAAGGGAACATGCGGTGAAGATTATGGAGCATATAAAGTCAAATTAAAAAGGATAGCTGAATGCTATCCTTTCTTAACTTTTGTGTATGTTGTTTATGCTTTTGGCGGCGGATTCAATTTAGCCTCAGGCACCACATTCTTAACGGGCTTTGTACTTTTCAAATAAGCAAAGATGGCTTTGATATCTTCATCAGCTATGTTTTTATAATTTTGCCATGGCATTGGCGGCATAATAGGTCTTGTGCCATCCAGCCCTTTAAACTTTCCTTCTTTTAAAGCTTTTTTAAACTGGTCTTCTGTCCATACACCAATACCGGTAGAATCACTGGTGATATTGGCTGCATAGGTTTGTCCCCATGGGCCTACAGCAGTAGTTAAATCAGCCCACAACGAAACCCAGCCATTCTTTGTAGCTCCTTCTGCCAATGGTGGTGTTACTAACGTTGACGGATAGCCGGATAGCATTAATTCCGGGATTAACTCAGGACCATTTGGTCCCATTCGTTTTGGGCTGTGGCAATCATTACAACCCATAATGGTTACCAGGTATTCACCTCTTTTTACAGGATCAACTGCAGGCGCTGCTGCAGCCTTTTCTTCTGTTGCCGGCTTTTGATCAGCGGTAGATGAATTACAGGAATAAATAGCAAGCATACTTACTACACCTGCACAAGCAAGAACAAATCTTTTTTGCATGATTGATTTTTTTACCACGAGGGCATGAATGAATATAGGTATGGACTAAAGAGTTTTTTCAATGCGGTTCGGTTGTATTTGGTTGTAGCCAAGATAGTTTGTTTAAACTGAATTATCAAAATCCGTATGAAAAATCAATTGAACTGTATCAGATGTACATGCGTATTATTTTTTTTCTGCCTATATTTTTTGTTACTTCCTGCAGGCAAAAGGAGTGTGCTTCAATTACCACTTCTGCATTAGTCATCACCACTATCAAATCTTTGCCGGTTGATTGTTGCGATTATGACAGGAAGAAACTAATGGCAACTATGCTATTGCATAATCTCACAACGGAAGTAAATAAACCTCATCTACAGATGAGGTCGGATTGATTTTAGCTATTAAACTTCATTTCAGATCATACTCATTAAGCCATTGATTAGACTTACTTCTTGCAACACGGCCCGTCATCAAAATAATATCTGCGGTTAGTTTTCTTAGCTGCCCTTCACTGGCAGGGATTGCTTTCAGTTTTACATTATGCTTATTGAAACGCTCATATTGAATGGCGGTAACATCACTGGGGATTTTTACCCATGTAAAAACATAGCCCGGCAACGCTTTGGTATAATTTAATACCAAAGAATAATCGGCTTCACGCTCGTTTTGAACCAGTTTAAAATTTTGATTTTTAGCAAAAGCTTTTTTCAATGCACTTGTAATGCCGGAAGGTATTGGAAGGTACACAACACAATGTATTTGACTTTGATTTTTCAGCATAGATGCACTTAGCTCCTCTGCAGATGGGTTGCTGGTTTTCCTGTTGAATAAAATTGTATTGCATTGATCATTGTACCAGTTTTCATAATCCCAATAACTGCTGAGCTTTGTTAGCGGCATTATTTTTTGTGCAACAAATTGTTGAAACGCCGTATTGCTTAATGCTCCATCTTCGATAAATACTTTAATAATGGGTGTTGATTTAATATAGGAATTAGTTAAGATTAATGGATCTCCTTTTTTTAGCATGCCTATATTTCCACTTACAGCCCCGGCTACACTATTATCTGTGTTGGAAGTTTCTATTTGTAAAACAATTTTATTTCCGGGCTTACCTGAAGTAAAGATATTACCCGGTCTCACTCCATCATTTAAACCGGCGTTTATATTAACGTGGCCGCTGTTGATTGCATCGCATTGTACTGTTATTGTATTGGTAAACCCAATAGGATTAATACCAAGGAAATTTTTAGAAAGCCTTGATGGATCGTTCATATACATGGGCTCCTGCTGGTACAATTGTTTTTTCAAAGCAGCGTCGGTTATTTCTATTATTTGCTTTAATGCTGTAGTGTAAGTGCTTTTTTCTAATGCATATAACAATGCCCTTGTATAAGCGCCATGATAAGTACCTGTTTCATCTTTAATTTCCAGGCCCTTTGTGCGGTCATCTGTACCCGCAAGCGAGGCAAACATAGATTGTGGCCTCTCTGAAGGTCTTATTACATGTTCACTATTGTTTACCGTTAGGTTATCAGTAATATTAAACGATCTGGTTTCCTCTGCCGGAAAAAATGTGGCATTAAGCGAATCATTCAGGTGATCAAGCTGGCAACTATCCGTGTGTTCCATACAGTATTCTGAAAACGCATCATACACATCCCTGAAGGAAAATGATTTTTGCTCTCCAGGTATCTCTTCCCATGGATAGGGATTTTGTGCCAGCGGATTGGTAACAGCTACCAGTCTTCCGCTATAGCAACAATCAAAAATGGTAGTTACAACGGCTCGTTTATCAACAAAACGGTTGATTGTTTTTTTCAATAAGCCATCTGTAAAAAGACAGTCGAGATTTTTAGCATACAAGTCACTCATCACCATTGCCTGGTTCATTTTGTCTTTAATCGCCTGGTCAAGTTTTGACTGATCATTGTTCGTCATCCATACTCCATGCCCCGAGAAGAAGAACACAAATGCATCGCCTGCTTTTATTTTTGAAATGATGTTTTCAAAAGAAGCCAACACATTTTGTTTGGAAGCTTTTTCGTCAACGAGTGTAATGATATTGTCTTTATCAAAACCAAATCTTCTTTCTAATACCGATTGAATAGACAATGCGTCATTCACGCAGCCTTGCAGCACCCTTGGATATAACACACCGGGCTTGCTGTAATATTTATTGATGCCTACCAGCAGTGCATATTTTTGTTGTGCCTGTAAAAAATTGCTCACCAGTAAAGTGATATGTAAAAGCAATAGTTGGATGATTTTTTTCATAAGCACTAAATGTGTTTATATTTAGAAAATATAATTATTTATCCTGATGAGATCAGCAATATTGTTTACATGGATACTATTGATGGGGGTAAACTGCTTTGCCCAACACAATATAATTGATAGTTTACAAAGAGCGTTGAAAAAAACGAGCCATGATACCAGCAAAGCGATACTGCTATACAGGTTAAGTTACGAGTACCAGGGTTATAGGCCAGATTCCAGTTTGTTACTGGCACAGGAGTCTTATGACCTATCAATGAAGCATCATTTTTTAAAAGGTCAATCATGGGCTCTTAATCAAATAGCTGGTGCATTTAGCAAAATGGGTAACAGTGCCCAGTCGCTGGAGTACTACATACGTCAGCTCAAGATTGAAGAGGAAAGAAACGAACCCGAAAATATTGCCGTGGTAAATATGAATATTGCGTTAGTATATAACAATGAAAAAGATACGGCAAAAGCTATTAATTACATTTTGAAGGCTGATTCTTTAGTACAGCAATACCAGATGAAGGACCTGCAGTTATATGTATTACTGAATAAAGGTGAGATTTTTGAAAAGGCAAACAGGTTAAGTGATGCATTGAAGATAACAAAACAGTGTTATGATACAGCAGTAGCGCACCAGGAGCAACTGATACAGGGAACTGCTTTAAATAACTTAGGAAATATTTATTTTAAGTTGCATGATTATCAAGAAACCATTACGCAGTATAAAAACAGTTATCCTTTACTGCTGGCTCAAAATGATTACCTAACTATTTCTGAAGGACGAGTAGGTTTGGCAAAAGCCTATAAAGCATTAAATAATGTAGACTCAGCCCTGGCTTATGCCGGCATGGCTTATGCTGTATCATCCGGCGGAAACTTTTTAAAATTTTCGTTGGAAGCCAGTAAACTGATGGGTGGTTTGTATAAGGCTCAAAACAAGATTGACAGCGCATTTGCTTACCAGGAAATTGCCTTTACTTTGAAAGACTCAATCGAAAGTATTGAAAATATAAAGCGGCTCGAAAGCGTTAGTCTCGAAGAGCAATTGCGGCAAAAACATTTATTGGCTTTAGCAGAGCAGGAAAAAGAAGAACAGCATCAGCGGCTACAATTATTAGCCATTGGCATATTTATCCCATTGTTCTTTTTGCTAAGTCTGTATATCAGCAGAAAGAGAATACATAAAAAAGTAATCGAATTTTCTGGCGTACTGTCTTTGCTGTTGTTATTTGAGTATATAACGCTATTAATTCATCCATTTGTGGCTGAGATAACACATCACACACCCCTGCTTGAAATTTTAATCCTGGTTTGTGTAGCTGCTTTAGTGGTGCCGGCACACCATAAAATTGAACATTGGTTTATACACAGGTTATCATCGATACACGAAAAACATGGTACTAAAACAATGCTTATCCCCGAAAATGAAGAAGAGGAAGCCGTGAAAGCGGAAGAAGGCGTAAATGAAAAAGATGAAGATGCTGCATTAGAAGATAAACCAGCACCTTCATCTCCGGAACAATAGTTTTTATTTCTGCCTTGGAGGAGGATTTTGACCACCTTTGGTAGTATCAGTTCCTGTTGAATCTTTTTTAGGCATTGAGTCTGGTACCGCTGCTTTCATTGAAGCAGAATCAGGTGTTGCCGGAGCTATTTTGCTGGAATCAGCAGTGCTTGTGCTATTGTTATTACTGTCATTACAGCTAAACAATATTGTTGAAAACAGGAAGGCTGCAGCAAAAATGCCTGCAATTGTTTTGGTATTTTTTTTGATTTGCATTGCGGTTGGTTTTGATTTAAAAATGATTTACCTAAAATACATCTTGCAAAAGACTTTTTCATCTTTTTTTGCAGTTGTAAAATCAGTAATCTCAATTTTCCATTATCTTGAAAAAAAATTGCTGCCATGCCAACTTACATTCTGGCTTTAGACCAGGGAACCACCAGTTCAAGAGCTATCATCTTTGATCATAATGGTGCTATTATAACTACTGCTCAAAAAGAGTTTACACAAATCTTTCCGCAACCAGGCTGGGTAGAACATGACCCAATGGAAATATGGAGTACACAATTGGGTGTGGCTGCAGAAGCCATCAGTAAAGCAGGTCTTACGCCTGCTGATATTGCAGCCATCGGTATTACCAACCAAAGAGAGACCACAGTGGTGTGGGACAGAAACACAGGTAAACCCATTTACAATGCCATTGTTTGGCAGGATAGAAGAACTGCTGCTTTTTGTGATGAATTGAAAGCAAGAGAAGTAGAAAATGTAATCAGGCAAAGTACAGGTTTGGTGATTGACGCCTATTTCAGCGGCACCAAGATCCGCTGGATACTGGATAATGTAGAAGGAGCAAGAGAGAAAGCTGAAAAGGGTCAATTGTGTTTTGGTACGATTGACACCTGGCTGCTCTGGAACCTTACTAACGGAGAAGTACATGCGACGGATGTAAGCAATGCCAGCAGAACCATGCTTTGCAATATCAATACCGGCCAGTGGGATGGACAACTGCAGGATATATTAGGTGTGCCTGGCAATATGCTGCCCACCATTAAAAGCAGCAGTGAAATTTATGGATACACATCGGGCAATTTTAGCAATGCAAGAATTCCTATTGCAGGTATCGCCGGGGATCAGCAAAGTGCTTTATTCGGCCAGCTTTGCACACAGCCCGGCATGGTGAAGAATACTTATGGAACCGGTTGTTTTATGCTGATGAATACCGGGGAAACACCCGTGATATCCAATAATAATTTACTTACCACCATTGCATGGAAAGTAAACGGTATTACACAATATGCTTTGGAAGGAAGTGTGTTTATTGCAGGTGCCGTTACACAATGGCTGAGAGATGGCCTGGGTATTATTCGCACTTCTGCAGAAATTGAAAGCCTGGCGAAAAAAGCGGATACTAACGGTGGCGTGTACTTTGTTCCGGCTTTCACTGGTTTGGGTGCACCTTACTGGAACCAGGATGCAAGAGGCTCTATTACCGGCTTAACAAGAGGAAGCACGGCAGCTAATATTGCGAGAGCTGCATTGGAAAGCATCGCCTATCAAACCATGGATGTATTGAAAGCAATGGAAAGTGACGCAGGCATTTCTATCAAAGAATTGAGAGTGGATGGTGGCGCTACCGTCAATAATTTATTGATGCAGTTTCAAAGCGATATGCTCGATACAAATGTTTTGAGGCCAAAAGTGACTGAGACTACGGCTTTGGGTGCTGCATATTTGGCTGGTCTTGCAGTGGGTTACTGGAAGAGTATTGATGAACTGCAACAGCAATGGCAGATTGATAAAACATTTACGCCATCAATGGGTGAGGATGAAAGAAATCAATTGAAAAAAGGATGGGAGAGAGCAGTACATGCTACTATTAATCACTAAGAACTATTTTGCAGCTAAATGCTGTAATCAATAATGAACCGAAATTCCAGTATACAGGCTATCAAAACCACCGCACAGTGGGATATTATCATCATAGGCGGCGGCGCAACCGGCCTTGGTTGTGCGGTAGATGCAGCCAATCGTGGTTATAAAACTTTATTACTTGAAAAGTATGATTTTGCCAAGGGCACGAGCAGCCGTGCTACCAAACTGGTGCATGGCGGTGTTCGGTATTTAGAGCAGGGTAATATCAGGTTAGTGAGAGAAGGCTGCTGAAAAATGCACCACATATTTGTCACACATTAGCCTTTGTAGTTCCTTTTTATAAATGGTGGCAAAAAATTTATTATGGTTTTGGTCTTTGGCTGTATGAAGCGCTTTCAGGAAAACTAAGTTTAGGCCCCACCAAATTACTTTCTAAAAAAGGTGCTTTAAAAAACTTGCCGCAGTTGGCGGATACAAAACTGGAAGGTGGTGTTTTGTATTTTGATGGACAGTTTGACGACAGCAGGCTGGCGGTTAATCTTGCTCAAACAGCTACGGAGCAGGGAGCTACTGTGGTGAATTATTTAGGTGTAACTGGTTTCATTAAGGAAGGTGATAGGATCATTGGTGTGTATGCAACAGATCAAATCAGCAATGAAAAATTTGAGATCAAAGCAAAAGTAATCATCAATGCTACCGGTGTTTTTTCAGATGAGATTTTGCAGATGACGGGTGGGCACAATAAGCAAACCATTGCCCCATCACAGGGTATTCACCTAGTGGTGGACAAACATTTTTTTGAAGGCAAGGCAGGGTTGATGATTCCCAAAACGGATGATGGCAGGGTGCTCTTCGCCATTCCATGGCATGATAAATTACTGCTGGGAACAACGGATACACCTGTTGAAAATATTTCGCCTGAACCCAAACCTTTGAAAGAAGAAATTGATTTTGTGATCAGTCATTTTAATAGATATGCTTCTTCGTCTATTAGTTACCGTGATGTACTGAGTGTGTTTGTTGGTTTGAGACCGTTGGCTAAAAGTGATGACACCAAAAAAACTGCCGTAATGCCAAGGGATCATCATATCGAATTGGTGACTGGCGGCTTGATCCATGTAACAGGTGGTAAGTGGACAACCTATCGCAG
>CAZDHQ010000102.1:0-9583 GCA_964505135.1 uncultured Ferruginibacter sp. | reverse complement strand
TCATTTCACCTTTTTTAAAATGCCCCCAGTCTTCAGGCAGTCCACTAAAAGTGTCGAAGCCATGAAATATAGAGGCGGTATTTTTATGGTTTTCAAGCCACCAATAAAATGAACTGCCGTTGGCAACTCCAAACTCCAGATAGTTGATAGGCTTTTCCTTTATTATTTCTTTATTTAAAAATTCATAAAGTTTATAACGTTTATTCCTGTCCCGGTTCCAGGTAAAAAAATCATTGTACTTAATATATTTATTGCTATTAATCCATTTAGATTGTTTAGATAAATAAGCCAAGAATCTGAATATTCCGCTCAAAGGCTCAAAAATTACATGAAGTCTGAAAAATGAAAATAGAGCCTTAAAATTTTGAATAAAAAAATATTTCAGTTTCATTACAATGGATAATATTTAAAGGCTGCAAAAATATTGAATAATTAATCAAAACGAATTTTATAATTAAAGCCTAATCTTGAAACATAAATCATCAGCCTAATAACCTTAAAATTTCTAGCAATGAAGAAATTTTACTTTTTGTTTGTCGATTTGCGTCTCACTTTTTTTGCAAAATCACAAAATATTGGTACAGGTGCTGCCAGTACTGATTCTTTCGCCTTCTTGGAAGTAAAGAATGAAAATAAAGGTTTCTTACCTCCACATATGATTTTGGTAGCAGATAATAATCCTGCTCCCGTTTCAAAACCAGCTCAAGGTCTTTTAGTTTATAACCTCGTTTTTGCAGGATCGGCGCCGCACAATGTATGGCCGGGATATTATTTCTGGAGTGGAGCAAAATGGACTCCTCTTGAAAACAAATGTAGTAATGTTGGAGATATGCAATATTGCTACGGTTCCGCTTGGTCTGCTATACCAATTGGCTCAAATGGGCAAGTGCTCACAGTTGTAAATGGTATTCCACAATGGGCAGATTGCCCTTGTACTTCTGTCTCCATGCAACCATCTAATAAGCAGTTTGAAAGTTACATTCTTTCCAGTGTACAAGCAGGATTTGGTAACGGTGCTGATCAATTGTTAATTGAAGATTGGACAGTTTCTCTTAATGAATTTACAGTTAGGCAATTAATAAAATTTGATTTGAACTCTATTTCAGGAAAAGTAGTTGATAGTGCAATGCTCTACTTGTATGCCGATTCCACACCTAATAATGGTGACAAGGTTAATCCTCATGCTGGTGGTACAAATGCCTGTTATATCCAACGTATTACATCCAATTGGACCACTTTCAATCAATATAACTGGAATAACCAGCCAACAGTTACAACCTTTAACCAAGCATCTATTCCTCAACGCAGCACAGCGTTCGATGATAATATTATCGATGTAACTAATTTAGTAAAAGATATGCAGGCTAACGGCAATAATGGATTTATGATAAGGTTGCAAAATGAACAGTTATATAATATTCGACAATACGAATCTAGCTTTAGCACTAGGGCAAATAAAAGGCCTAAACTTGTGGTATATTATCATTAACAAAGAAGGAGGTCTTATATCTAATAAAAGAAGAAGCTATCGTTTCTCCTTTTATTAGATAACCCAACTCGTTAACCCATACTTCGTAAAAGAATAATTCTTCACTTCACCGCCAAAACTATTCAGCGTTTCTATCACAGCATACCTGGTGTTACCAGGGCAGTAAAAAATCATAAAGCCACCGCCACCAGCTCCGCTTATTTTGCCGCCAGTAGCACCTGCATTCTTGGCAGCATCATAAATCTGTTCAATATTGCTGTTGCTGATATTATGCGCCATCTTTCTTTTTTGCTGGAAACCAAAATCTAATATTGCACCAAATTCATCCAACTTTCCTTTTAGCAAGGCTTCTTTCATCATCCTGGATTGTTCCTTCAATTGATGCATGGCTTCAATACTCTTTTCATTCTTCTCGTTTACATTCTTCACCTGTTCTTTTATGATGGCTGCACTTTCTCTTGAAGTAGCTGTAAAATATAAAACCAAATTATTTTCCAGTTCGTGCATGTACTCAGGACGTATCCTTAATGGATTTACAATCACTTTATCATCTGCATAAAACTCCATAAAGTTTACACCGCCAAATGTAGCTGCATATTGATCCTGCTTACCGCCTGCCAACTGCAGGTCTTCTCTTTCTATGCTATAAGCAAGATGGGCAATATCATAATCTCCCAATGGTAATTTCAGCATTTCTACAAAAGCGCCCAATATAGCCACCACTAATGTGGACGAAGTGCCAAGACCTGAACCTGCTGGCGCATCTACATAAGAAGATAACTTAAACCCGTTTTTGATTGATCCATATTCTTTTTGAATGCGGTTGTACACACCTTTCAATAAATCCAGTGTGCCATCAATGGGTAATTGTTCAGCAAAATCAAACTGTTGTTTTTCTTTCCTGTCCAATGCTTCAATAATGATGGTTTGTTCATCAAGCGGTTCAATATTGGCATTGGCAGAAAGAGAAATGGTTGCATTTAAAATAGCACCTCCATATACATCACTGTACGGACTCACATCTGTACCGCCACCGGCCAGGCCTATACGCAGGGGAGCTTTGCTTCTGTAGATCATTTTTGTAAAAAGCCAAAAGTAAAAAGTAAAAAGGGAAAAACAGCGAAGATGCAGTTATAATTAAATGTGGGCATCATTGCCTTGCAACTGCTTCAATGGCTTCCGTCATTTTTGACCAGCTATATTTTTGTTTTTCTTCTTTTAAATGAGGTAAGAATGTTTCAGCACCTTTATTGAAATACTCAATTATTTTTTCCGCAATGGATGCAGCATTTGGTTCTGCAATCAATCCCACTTTTCCATCAGGAACCAATGCCGGTAAGCCTCCCACGTTGGTTACAATCATGGGCACTTCAAAATGATAGGCGAGGGGAGTGACGCCGCTTTGTGTAGCGCTTCTATAAGGTTGTATCACAACATCAGCGGCGCACAGATAATATTTCACTTGGCTATCCTGTATAAAATCAGTCTTAAGAATCAATTGATCTTTTATGCCAAGCTGTTCTATTTGTTCATCATAAGGTTTTCGGTCTTCATAAAATTCTCCTGCTACTAAAATCTTAATATCGCCACCACCTGGTGTTTCTTTAAGCAATTTCACTGCATCAAATAAAACATCAAGCCCTTTATATTTTCTTATAAAGCCAAAGAATAAAACAATTTTTTTTGTAGTATCAATTTGTAAGTGTGTTCTTGCCGCCGCCTTATCTATCTTTTCTCCAAAATTATCATACAATGGATGTGGCACAAACCTGGCCGGTTTACCTGCTGCAAATGTTGGGAGATCACTCAATACTTTTTCACTCATAGTGATGAATGCATCCACCGGCTTTACAAAGTATTTGGTGAAGGGAACATCGCCGGGCCTTTTTTCATGCGGTATAATATTATCTGCAATGCAAACCACTTTTGTATGCCTGTTCTTTTTCACCCTTCTCAATATCGTTCCTAAACAGGGGCCCATAAAGGGGAGCCAATATCTTACCACGATGATATCAGGCTTCAACTTCTTTAATTCATTGCCTACACTAAGCCAGTTGAATGGATTTACTGAATTGATACAAACCTTAATTGATAAATCATTAGGTGCAGGTTCTGATGAATATTGTGTAGTGCCCGGAAAAAGAAAGCCGGGGTATTGTAAGGAAAAAGTATAAATGTAAACTTTATCGCCCTGTGATTGGAATGCCCTTGCCAGCCTTTCATCATAGGAAGCTAATCCGCCACGGAGCGGATGTGCAGGGCCGATGATAACAAAAGATTTGTTGGATGAAGCATTCATTACAATCCGCTCTTCTTTTCAATCAAATAAAAATTTCTGTCGCTTGAATTTCTTGCTATCAGTTCACCCAAAAATCCTGCAGTAAACAATTGTGTACCGATCACCAATGAAATAATGCCGACATAAAACAGGGGCCTGTCGGTCATATTGAATTTATCAAAGAATATCTTTTCTACAAACAGGTAAACCCAAATGCAAAAACCTATGAAGAAAACCATACTTCCCCACAATCCAAATATGTGCATGGGTTTTTTACCAAACTTGCCCATGAACATGATGGAAAATAAATCGAGGAACCCGTTCACAAAACGGTTCCATCCGAATTTGGTAGTTCCATATTTCCTTGCCCTGTGCTCTACCACTTTTTCACCAATCTTTTTAAAGCCTGCCCATTTGGCAAGTAGTGGAATATAACGGTGCATCTCACCATACACTTCAATACTCTTTACCACTTTACCCTTATAGGCTTTCAAACCACAGTTAAAATCATGCAGCTTGATGCCACTTGCACGACTTGCAGTTGCGTTAAAAATTTTTGAAGGGATATTTTTGGTAAATGTATTGTCGTAGCGTTTCTTTTTCCAGCCACTTACAAGGTCAAAGCCATCTTCTATGATCATTCTTCTTAACTCAGGAATTTCATCAGGGCTGTCCTGCATATCGGCATCCATGGTAATTACCACCTCGCCCTGTGCTGCCTTAAAACCTTCATTCAAGGCTGCACTCTTACCGTAGTTGCGTTGAAACTTAATTCCTTTAATGCGATCATTTTTTCTACCCAGTTCTTCAATAATCTGCCAGGAGTTATCTGTGCTTCCATCATCCACCATTATCACTTCATAACTATATTGGTTAGCCGCCATCACACGCTCTATCCATGCCGCCAGTTCCGGCAGCGATTCATCTTCATTAAATAATGGCACTACTACTGAAATATCCATAAAAATTAGTGTGTTACAATGTTAACCATTGTATTAAATATATCAAGGGTTATTCTTTTGTTGACTTAAAAAACCAGCTCCGACCAATGATACAAGCGCACCGATGATTAAATAGATGATCATGGTGCCGGTAACCATAGTCAATAAAAACATGGAGCGAATGCTGTTTGCATTAGCTGCAATTTCTGCAGGTGTTCTGTTACCCTGTGCTGCCAGTTGCTTGTTATTTTCTTCGATAAATCCGTCAATCATATTGGGATTCATCCTTACAAAAACAAACGTATAAATCACCATCAATAAAACTGCTATGATGAATGTTTTAAATCCTTCTGAGAAATAATCTTTAAATTTTGCTTCGATTGACTGCCGGTGGAATGAAATAAGGGAAAATAAGATTCCAACAGTGTATATAGAATATAGTACAATGGGGAACTTACTTTGGTACGGCACATGAAATGCGTAAAATGCAATGGCCGATGCAGTTACCATTGAAATACCTGTAGCCAATCCAATCTTTTGTGCTAATCCAAATTTCATTTATTAAGTGCGATGTTTTCTCCGTTTATAATGCCGATCACTTTTCCCTTCAATTGTTTGCCGGTAAAAGCTGAATTCTTTGATTTGGAATGAATCATGCCTTCGTTAAATTCATATTCCTGTTCAGGGTTAAACAATGTGAGATTAGCAGTTTCATTTGCTGTAATAACAGGAATGGGTAGTCCAAAAAGCTTTCTTGGAGATACACTCAATATATCAATCAACTTTTCAATACTCCATTTTTTATTTGTTGCCTGCCATACCGCACCAAATAAAGCCTCTAACGTTATCATGCCAGCTTTGGCATATTCAAATTCACAAACCTTGCTGTCAAAATTTTGAGGAATATGATGAGAAGCGATGCAATCAATAGAGCCGTCAATCAAACTATCAATTAATGCTTGTTTATCGGCTCCAGTTCTCACCGGTGGGTTAACTTTAAGATTGGTATCGTAACCTTTTAAATCCTCATCAGTAAACCAAAGATGGTAAGGAGTAACAGAAGCGCTGATTTTTAGACCGCCTTCTTTTGCTCTTTTAATGTATTCAATGCTTTTGGCCGATGCGATACCGGTAAAATGCAGTTTGCTATCTGCATAACGGGCCAGTTTGATGTCTCTTGCCACAATGATTTCTTCCGCCATTGCCGGTTTTCCGGGAAGTCCCAATTGGGTTGAAACAATTCCTTCATTAATTAATCCGCCCGGCGCTATGCTCTTATCATCAGGAATCTGGATGATAGTGCCATCAAAAGACTTTACATACTGCAGCGCCTTTATTAATAAACCACTGCTTTGTACAGAATGAATACCATCACTAAAAGCAGCCGCTCCGGATTGGCGCATGTCATACATCTCTGCCAGCTCCTTTCCTTCCGCATTTTTAGTAATAGCACCCAGGGGATGTATTTTTACGGGTAGTGCCCTCGATTTTTGAACAATGTATTCCACCTGGGTTTTGGCATGAACAACCGGATTGGTATTTGGCAAGACCATCACTTCTGTAAATCCACCTGCCGCCGCAGCAGTAGCTCCTGATTCCAGGGTTTCCCTGTATTCAAATCCAGGATCGCAGAAATGAGCGAAAATATCCATCCAGCCGATGCTCACATGCAGGTTATCTGATGCAATTATTTTATCTGCAGCAACATGGATTGATTCGCCAATGGTTGAAATAGATCCGTTCTCGATTAGAATATCCCTTGTTTGACCGTTATGGGGAGAAGAGGGGCAAACTATTTTAGCTTCTTTAATTAAAACCTTCATGTATAAAAAGTTGCGCTAAGATAAGCTATGTTCAACTTTTTAAAATTGAAAAATTCAATTAGTTTTGCCGCCCGGTAAAGTTCGGGTGGTGGCGCAGCCCGGTAGCGCACTTGTATGGGGTGCAAGGGGTCGCTGGTTCGAATCCAGTCCACCCGACAGATAAAGGTTCACAGCAATGTGAGCCTTTATTATTTTGTTATGGTGGCAGCGTAACCCGGTAGTGCGCCCTTCCTTTGGACAAGAGTCTGGGGCATGTTAAAAACTTGATCCACCGGATAATTAAAAAGGTTCACAGGTACGTGGGCATTGCTGTTTTTCTACTGCCACTTCACAACAGTGAAAACTATCCTATTATAGTCATCTTTTTCATACAGCACAGCAATCTTTCTTTTGCTCATTTTCACCAAATCTGAATAAGCCGTATGGTCTTTATTGATAGCAGGGTCTCCCTTGTGAATCAAAAAATTCTTATCCCATGTTTTTCCTTCATTAAAACTAATCCGTAATGTCAGTTTATTTCGCTGCTGTGAATCTGCAGCATTGCAAAAAGCAATTATTGCTTTGCCATTTTTCTTTCCCACATTCAATATACTGCCCTGGTTAACTGGATCAATTAAGTTCAAATCAAAGTAACTGGTATCCCATGTAGCTCCACCATCACTGCTGATTGAAACTATTCTTGCTTTTATATTGCCACTCTGGTTGCGGCTGTTCATCATCATTTTTTCTTCGCTTAATTCCACTGCCATTGATTCGTTACTGCCAGGAATATTTACGGATTCACCTAAAATAAATGTTTTACCATGGTCATCTGTAAAAAATCCATGAGCATTATAATCCATAAAATGCTCCTTAGGCGGCCCGGAAGAATGGTTGGCTGCAATAAATAGCCTGCCTTTGTATCTACCCTCTGCAAACTGAATAGCATGCCCTGGTGTATTTGCATACGTGCGCCAGTCTTCTTTAAAATTCCATTCGGCATTGATATCGGGCTTGTTTAAACGGTGTACCATAGTGGTAATATCTGTTGCATCACTCCAGGTATTTCCGCCGTCAACAGAAGTTTTATACCATACCTGTTTGTATCCATTTCCTTTTCTTACTTCATTTTCGTGGTTATTGCCAGTATTGTAAAATAGAAAAACCCTTCCCCCGGGATATTGAGGATCTAATAAATCTACCACTGGTGCTGGATTACCCGCCTGGAGACTGTCGTTATCTACAATTATTTTTAATGGGCTCCATGTTTTGCCATTGTCATTGCTTTTTTTTAGTACGATATCAATGTTGCCAAAATCTCCACCACCATTCACTCTTCCTTCGCAAAATGCCAGCAATTGCCCGGTTGGTAATCGAATAATAGCTGGTATGCGGTAAGTCTGGTGTCCTTCTTTTCCTGATACAAAAACAGAAATTTCTTTTTGCTGACAAAATGATTCAGCAATATTTATCAGGAAGAACAGGAAAAACAGTATAAATGGCTGCAGTCTTTTCATAAAGCAATTTAAAGCGTAAAAAATCTTGGGTTTACTATAGAGCTTCTAATATACAATGCCCGCAATAACTTATCAAAGATGATTATCTTTCACATGTCATTTATTCAATGTGAACACAATTATTTAAAAATGAAAAAGTTTCTAATCCTTGCTGCCGTTGTCTTTATTACAACTTCCTTTACACAAAAAAAGACTAGCTGGGTTGCCATCGGTGATTCAATTACTTATTTAAATGAACACCTTGATGAGACCGGGAACAGGGTTACAAAAGGATACATGACAAGGGTAGAGGAGGCATTACCAAATATTAGCTATGCCAACCAGGGGCATAATGGATGGACGTCGGGAGGTATTGCTGATAAGATCGATGAATTGGGTATTGAGAAAGCAGATATTTACTCTATTTTTTTAGGCACCAATGATTGGTGGGCCGGCAGGCCGGTTGGTACTATCAGCGATTATCAAAACAACAAAGGCAATCAAACAATATACGGCTCTTTCAGAATTATAATTAACAAACTAAAACGACTGAATAAGGATGCAAAGATTATTTTGATAACACCTATGCAACGTACAGATTTTGTTTACCTCACAAATATGAAGAATAATGCATGGGGATCTTATAAAGAAAAGAACGGCCAATCACTTAAGCAGGTTGTTGATGCTATTAAAGCAATTGGTTCTTTTGAACACTTTGAAGTTGTTGACCTGTATGATGCAAAAGGAATGGATATAAAACACCTGGTTAAATTCAAGCGGTTGAAAAATCCGGCGACTGGTGCTTATCAAAATTATTCTTATCCGGATTATGTAAACATACCATTTGATCCTGAAAAAGATGAATATCCGTATCCGGTTGAATCAATAGATATTACTTATGATGGACTTCATCCTTCTGATAAAGGATATGAACTAATTGCAAAAATGCTTGTGAAAATCATGAAGAGGTTTTGATGCACAGTTATCGCTATAATGACTTCCGCACTGTAAGTGTAAATGGTACGGCCAAATGATCCAGTTGTTTATTTAAAATCATATTAGCAGCCATTTCTCCCATTTTTTTAAAATCTGTTGAGATGGTAGTGATGCCTTCCAATATAAATTCTTTCCATGGCGTTTCATTGTAAGAAATAATTCCAACGTCTTTACCAACTTTTAAATGGGTGTTTTTTATTTTGCCCAAGAGTGTTACCAAATCATCTTCCATCAAATTAATGTATACTTCGCCTGGCTTTACTTCTTCATCCACTACTTTATCAATCACCTTATAGTTAAATGCAAATTCACGGCAGAAATTTTGAAACCCTTCAATGATCTCAACAGGAAAATAACTATAAGAAGGAAAGATCATTTTCAATGTTTGGTATTTCGACATGAGTGGCAGCGCCTCTTTTAATGCCATATAAATATCCTGTTCAAAATTTTCATATACGGCGCCATATGGTCGCTTAATATTAGTTAGTAATTTATCCAGCAATATCAATTGCCCACCAGCTATTTCATCTATTAAATCATTGGCATGCTCTCCACCATCTACAAAATGCGGTACAATCACA
>CAZDHQ010000101.1:0-9647 GCA_964505135.1 uncultured Ferruginibacter sp. | reverse complement strand
CCAACTGGTCATCTCCAAATCCAATGTTTCATTCACCCGTTTGGTTTGTGCATAAGGGCTTTTATTATGATGCTCCCAACCAGGAACAATGTATGTTGATAGAACACTCCGGTGACCAGGCCGGTTTTAAAGCCCACTTGATCATGATACCGGAAAAAGACATCACCATTATTTGGATTACCAACAATGATAAGGTGATAACGGAGAAAATAAGGAAAGCGCTCTGGGAAGTTGGGTATATCCATTGATACACTTTTATGGCAAGGCAATTAAATGAAGAATATGTTATCATATGATTTGATGTGTGGGTTTAATAAAAAAGATCTAATAGGATATATAAAATGATCCACATTACGAGAAACAACACGCCTACTCATATAAAAAGGTTACAGCAACAAGATTTTGTATCACTCTATCACTACCTGCAACATCTTAGCCCCGAAACAAAGGGCAGATTTGGCCCCCACCCTTTTGATAAAGATTCCATCAGCGTTTTTTATAAGGCGTCAGCTTCACATATTGGATATATTGCTATTGAATCATCTTCCAATCAAATCATCGCATATGCCATTATCAAATTAGGTTTTCTTGAACATGATGCAGAAAGATTGCGATCCTATGGCTTACTGCTGAACCAGCAAACTGATTGCACTTTTGCACCTTCCATTGCTGACGAATGGCAGGGCCAGGGACTTGGAAATGAGCTCCTCGGCTTTATCATAACCGATTTGCAGCAGCACACTAAAATAAACAGGATCATCTTATGGGGTGGTGTGCAGGCAGATAATATTAAGGCAGTAAAGTTTTACAAAAAGAACGGCTTTGAAACCATCGGAACATTTGAATACAATGGTTCAAATTTTGACATGGTAAAGCAATTTTAAAGTTAACTGCTAATAACATAAGCCTATAATTCCTAACATGGAATCATTAGCTTAGTAAATTAAAATATGCCCATGGCAAAGTTTCACGAGCAAATAAAACCTGCACACAAAGCATTTATTAAAGAGCAGCATATATTTTTTGTAGCCACTGCACCCTTAAGCGCTGAAGGACATGTTAATTTATCTCCAAAGGGATTAGATTGCTTTAAGGTACTGGATGATCATAAAGTTGCTTACATGGACTTAGTAAGTAGCGGCAATGAAACATCAGCGCACACGCTGGAAAATGGCCGTATCACTTTTATGTTCTGCTCTTTTGATAGTACACCAAATATTCTTCGCCTGTATGGAAAAGGCTTTACCGTACTGCCCGGCAGCAATGAATGGAGTAACTATGCACAGCATTTTACTATTTATCCCAGTACCCGGCAAATCATAGTGGCAAATATCCACCTGGTACAAACTTCCTGCGGATTTGGTATTCCATTATTTGATTACAAAGGTGAACGCAACATCCATTTTGAGTGGGCGGAAAAGAAAGGCAAAGATGGACTGGAAGAATATATGCAGCAGAATAATTTAAAGAGTCTTGACGGCTTACCTACTAACCTTTCACTTTAAACACAACAAAAATGAAATGCCTATTTATTTTGTTCACCTTTAAAAGCCATCTTCATAAATTTCATCACTTCCTCATTTAAATCATCTGTATACAGCATTCTAAAGTGATGATTGTATTGATTCGTCCCTGGCACCTGCCCTATTTTCGTAAAGCATAGATTATCCTCGTAAGGCTGCGTAAAGGGAAACACCACATGAATAAAATCCCGTCCCAGTTGTGTTACCCATGCAATCCTTTTCTGACTATTGGAAATACCAATCATCGTTTTAGTTGGGCTCACTTCAATCATACCAATATTTTGAAAACAGTCAATAAAATGATAATACAATTCCAGTGTATGCGATGATTTGCCAGCCAAAAAATCTGCAATGTTTTTATCGTTCATACATGTTGTGTTTTTTCAAAAGTAGCAATTAGCGGCTTTAAACAAAAGTTGATTTTGCTACTTTTTTTATAGTTGATTAATTTTATCTTCATGTTCTTACTATATGTCAATCTATAAAAAAATCAATCCATTTTCCAAGCAGAATAATGATACGGGTTTTGCCACCAACACCAATGATACCGGCGGACGTTTCCTTAACAAAGACGGGAGTTTCAACCTGCAAAAAGAAGGCCTTCCCTTTCTCAAACGCTTCAGCATTTTTCATGACATGCTAAACCTTCCAACATGGAAATTTATCCTGATCATTTTTTTATTTTTTATTACCATCAATATTTTTTTCGGCAGTATTTATTACCTGCTGGGCGCAGATCAATTTGATGGCCTAAGCAAAGGTGATAACTGGAGAGTTTACCGGGAGTTGTTTTATTTCAGCACGCAAACCATTACAACTGTTGGCTATGGGCATGTGAGCCCTATTGGTGACGGAGTCAGCATTGTTGCCGGTGTTGAGGCGCTTACAGGATTTCTCTTGTTGGCTATTGCTACTGGCCTTATTTATGGCAGGTTTTCAAAACCCAAAAGCTATCTTATGTTCAGTGATCATGCATTGATAAGCCCTTACAAAAGTGGTAAAGCCATTATGTTCCGTTTTGCTCCGTTCAAGGATAAACATACTTTATCAGATGTGGAGATAAGGGTTAACACCGGTCTTCTGGTTGAAGAAAATGGAAGTACTGATTACAAATATTTCAACCTTAATCTTGAAAGATCAAAAGTGGAAAATATGGCCATGAGCTGGACGGTGGTGCATCCTATTGACGAAAGCAGTCCTTTTTATGGCTTTACGGAAGAGGATATGAAGAATGCAGATGTGGAACTGTACATTTTGCTTCGTGGTTTTGATGATGTGTATAATAATTATGTGCAGCAGCGGACTTCCTACACTTTCAATGAGATTTTATTTGACAGGAAATTTATCCCGATGTTCAGAGAAAGTAGTGATGGTATGAGAACCATATTGGAACTGCATAAGTTAAATACGCATAAAAAAGTTGAATGATAATAAACAACCAGTCCTCAGGCTTTCACCACAAGGCCAGTGATTACTGCAATGGCAATACTCATTAAAGTTCCAATTACCAGGTATTCGGTTTTTATCTCAGGTCTTTCTTTTTCATTAAAACGAATAATGCCTTTTGCTGCCACCAGCAAACCAATGGCGCTAAACTGCGCATTCAAAACAAAAATAAAAACCACGATACGCTCCACCATTCCAATCCATTTACCAGCATTGGCAAGGCTTTCAGCATTTTCTATTTTATCCCTCCACTGGCTGGTAAACTGACCTATTAAGATACCAGAGGGCAAAGTAAGAAATACAACAGCGGTAATTATTTTCCAAAGCGACATATTCAGATTAAGCATTGCCAATGTTTGCCTCACATCGGCCCAGCTAAAAAACAATGTACACCAGCAAATAACAATTACCGCTACATGCAGCAGCTGATCAATTACAAAATAAGTGGCAGTAGCTTTTTGATAAGATTTCCACGCATCAATAAATATATGAGTAATCAAAATAACAAACGCCACCAACCAGTATTGAAAGCCGGTAACAATAAAAGCCACCACTGCAGTAATCAATCCATGTATGTATAATTTTACAGAGGCAAAGTGCTTTGCATTCCTGTCATTTACCCAGCTTTTTGGCTGAAGTATAAAATCTGTGAGCAGATGAGATAAAATTAATTTTATTAGTATGATGACTACACTGTTCATTTGATTAAATTAATAATGTTTTCATACTGCTGCAATAATTTTTCTATTTCCGGCCAGCGCCCTGCAGTTACCCGTTGATGAATAGAGCTCTTGGTTTTCTTCAATTTTTTTGCCACGGCTTGCTGTTGCTGTCCCTGCAGCAATTCAAAGATAACCTCCGCCTGTTTGGCCGTCATCCACTGAAAAATAGAATTGATATAATCTGCTATTACCTGCAGGCCTTCATTTGCCAAATTGTTAGCACATGTTATTACAAGCCGCTGTTCTGTTTTTATAATATCATCCAGCATTCTGCCAGATAAAACAAAAGCTTCACCTTTGGCAGTTTTTAGTGTTCTTACTGCTCCTGTAATATTTCCAATACCAATACTAATTCTTACATCAGAAATTATTTTTTCATCTCTTGATATATTAATGGCAGCAGTACGGCACAGTAAAGCAAGCCGCAAGGCCTCCCCCGGATCTTTAATATGCGCCTGGAAACTATCACCCCGGTAAAACTCCATCTTGTTTTCCTTAAACACATCACCAATACGCCTGGTAAGCCTGCTTGTTCTATAAGCGGTTAGCCTGGTGGAATTAACTATATCTCCTGTTATTATTGCCTGTATTGCCATACCTGATAATTGACTACATAAAGATAATACTAAAGTCAAACGGTTCGTATAAATAAACGAATTTTTTAAAAGTTCGTATAAATATACGAACTACATAAAAATTCGTATAAATACACGAATCATTTAAGTATTAAATAATAATGCTTGGAATTACCATTTAATTTGTATCTTAAAATGCAATAAAATCATTACAATGAAACTCTTCTTACTTATTTTGTTTTCTGCTCTTACAGGCATCCTGCTGGTTAACAAGAACGTTAACGATGATAGCTTAAAAACAGTAAGCAGCATCATTGCAGAAAAAAGATCCGCCATTATCAGTTGCAGGCCAGATCTTTCATCCATTGATTTTACTGACAGCAGCAATGCTATTCCTGTACTGGATGGGTGGGGTAACTACAGGATGAAAGTAACCAGCAATAATAAAGAGGCCGACACTTATTTTCAGCAGGGCATCAACATGTATTATGGCTTTCATATTATTGAAGCCATCGCTTCTTTTGAAAGAGCAATACAGATAGACGACCAATTTGCAATGGCTTACTGGGGAAAAGCATTGGCTTATGGCCCTAACATAAACGACCTTGGCTATACTGCTTCACCAGAGGCATTAGCTTCTGTAGAAAAAGCAATAGCACTATCATCCAACTGCAGCAGTTTAGAAAAAGCATTGATTAACGCCATGCGTGTGAGATATACCAATGATACAACACAGACCAGGGAAAACTTAAATCAATTGTATGCAGATGCAATGAAAAAAGCACATATTCAATTTCCAAATAGTGCAGATGCAGCAGCTTTATATGCAGATGCACTAATGATACAGCACCCCTGGGATCTGTATGACAATCATTCAAATCCCAAACCATGGACACCTGAAATAGTGAGAGTACTTGAAAAATTAGTAGCACAATTTCCTGATAACCCAGGTGCCAGTCACTACTATATACATGCAGTGGAAGGATCAAAGAATCCGGCCAGGGCATTAACCGTGGCAAACAGGCTTGGCTCAATGATGCCCGGCGTAGCACACCTGGTTCACATGCCATCACATATTTATATCCGTTCAGGTTACTATAACAAAGGCATTGAGTCCAATACAAACGCCATCAATGGCTTTAATGATTACGTATCAAAATATCAACCTGCAGTAAACGGCGCCTTTCTTTACCTCCTGCACAATGTACACATGCAGGCTGCTTGCGCTATGATGGGTGGACAGTATAAAAAAGCAATCGAATTTTCTAATGAACTGAAAAAGAATATCGATAATCCCACTTTAGAAAGCGATGGCTATATGGGCACTTACTCCCAATATATTTATTCTTCAAACATTATGACCGAAATAAGATTTGGTAAATGGAATGAAATACTCAATATGCCAGCGGCAGAAGACAATCATGTTTACCAGAATATATTACTTCAGTTTGCAAAAGGAATTGCCCTGGCAAGAACAGGTAAATTAAATGAAGCAAATGCAGCTTTACAATCTATTCAAACGCAAAAAACAAATCCACAGTTAGCAGATCATCCTGCAGCTTTTAACCCCGCCATTACCGCCGTGGAATTAGCAGTTAAAATTTTACATGGTATTATCGCAGAAGAAAACAAAGATTATACAGCAGCAATTAGCTATTTAAAGGAAGCCGTAAAAGATGAAGACAACATGTTATACAATGAGCCAAGAGACTGGCTGCTGCCTGCAAGACAATACCTGGGCAATGCTTTATTAAAAGCAGCTCAATACCAGGAAGCAGAAAAAATATTCAGGGAAGATTTAAAAATAAATCCTGCCAACCAATGGTCGCTTACAGGCCTCTTGCAGGCATTGCAAAAGCAAAAGAAAGCTGCAGAAGTTAATAAAATAAAACTGCAACTACAGCAATCAGCGGCTACTGCTGATATAAAAATAGATAAGGCAGTTTTTTAGCTGCGGTAAAATAAAAACGCTGCAATACATTTGCGCATTAATTTACAATCTACCATGTATAAAGCGGCCTTTATTGACATGGATGGTACTTTATTAAGAAAGGACCATACCGTGAGCGACATTACCCGGCAAACCATTCAGCAGTTAATTGAAAAAGGAATTATAATAGCGCCTGTATCAGCAAGACCATTGCATGGTATGCAGCATATTATTGGCGATTTCATTGCAAGCCACATTCCGGTAGTAAGCCTGAATGGCAGTTATATCTTTCACAATGATGAGATCATTTTTGAAGTAAACATTGATACAGCATCCGCCCAAAAAATTCATGAGTTAGTGATGGGGTACCCGGTATCGGCCATGTATTACAGCAGGATGGACTGGTATGCAGAAGAAGAAACGCCTGCCACTAAAAAAGAACAAAAGATCACTGATATACCTATCACTATCCAGCCATTTGAAAAAACGCTGGCAATTTGGGAACAAACTGATCATGGGCCAAACAAAGTTTTAATCTCCGGAGATGAACAGGTGATCTTAAAACTGGAAGATGCTTTACTGGAAACTTTTGGTACTCACTTAAATGTTTTCAAATCTCAATCAAGGTATGTGGAAGTGATGCATAAAGAAGCTTCCAAAACACAGGCAATACAATTACTAATGAAGCACTACGGACTGAAGCAGGAGGAGATCATTGCAATTGGTGATAATTACAACGATAAAGGCATGATTGAGTTTGCCGGTATGGGAGTGGCTATGGGCAATGCGCCGGATGAAATAAAAGCGGTGGCCAACTATGTAACAGACACCAACAACAATGACGGTGTCGCAAAGGCATTGCAACAATTCTTTAGTGAATAGTTACAATACTTTTATTATAAAATAGCACTAGCCGGGAGATACCCGGCTTTTTTCATACATAGGAATAACTTTCCCGCTTTTGCTCCTCTTCCATAAAACGTACAAATCTCCATTTTCTCCAAAAAGCAACCTCTATTCTATTATTTGGAAATTTCATTGGTTTTTAGAAATTTAACCGAACTGATTATCAGCAGTTTAAGCAGTTGGCACCATTATAGAAACAATTCTGGCAAATAACAAAAGCAGAACTTCTAAAAACCACAATTATGAAACGCAACTGGATACTGGTAAGCACAGCAAAAAATAAAGAGAACAAAGTTGCTGCGGCCTTAGCAAAAAAAGGGTTCACTTCATACTGTCCATCTACAACAGTGGTTAAGAAAGTAAGCGGTTCAAAAACTGCCATACAACAAAAACCAATGTTTGAAGGTTTTGTTTTTGTATTAGCTGATAAAAGCCAGGCTGCTGATATTTTAAGAGTGCCTGGAGCTGTAAACATGATGTACTGGAAAGCAAATCCAGTTTCCATCACTGAAGAAGAAATGAAAGGCATTCATATGATTGCTGAAAACTACACTTCAATCAACGTAAGTAAAATTCCTGTTTCATCTGAAAGAATGAACATTGTTGAAGAGAGCTTCGCTGGTAAAGAACATAATAAGTTTGTTATTACTCATAAAGGTTTAAGTGTTAGCTTACCTTCTATTGGTTTTGCAATGACGGCTAAAAAGCTGGTTCAAACAAAAGCTGAAGAGAAAAAAGTGGTTGCAAAAAGAAAAACTTTTGCACAAATGATCAGCCCATTGTTCTTCTTTAACTTCTAAAAAATAAACTGCCCTAATTATTCAGGTATCTTTACAAAAAAATAATTATTGCAGCAGTTAACAACCGATCTCAAACAAATCAAGACTATAGCGGAAGCAAAGCGCCCTGAAAACGATGTTTTCAGGGCTTTTGTCAAAAATAAAGACCCAAAGCACATCGACGCTGTTGTTCATGAACTGAACGATATCATCACACCACAAATAGATTGTACCCAATGCGGCAATTGCTGTAAATCACTTATGATAAATGTAAGTACTGCAGAGGCTGAAAATCTTGCACAGCATATCAATATGGATTTGCCAATGATGAAACAGCAATTCCTGGAAGAGAGTGAGCAGGGGCAGCTGGTGATGAATACGATACCCTGTTTTTTTCTTAATGGCACCAAATGCTCCATTTATGAAAACCGCTTCAGTGGCTGCAGGGAATTTCCTTATTTAGAACAGGATAATATCAGCTCCCGGATGTTTGCATTGTTGATCCATTATGAATCATGCCCTATCATTTTCAATGTAATGGAAGAATTAAAAATAAGACTGCAGTTTTTCAGGAGCTAATTTTTTCAACCTGGTTCAACTAAAAAATGTTTTTACCTGTTGATTAACCGTTGATAAAATATTTAAAAAATAATATTAAAATCATTTGACAATCATCAAAGTTTCACTTCCTTTATTCTTTCTTTATTCATCTTAAATTTTAAAACAATGAAATTAACTAAAGTACTGATGGCGGTGTTGATTGCTGCCACAGTTAGTTTTGTTAGCTGCGGCCCAAAAGATGCTGACATTAAAAAAGCAGTTGATGAAAAAATTAGCTCAACACCAGAAATGAAAGGAGCTGTAGCTGATGTGAAAGATGGCGTGGTTACTTTAACCGGCGAAGTGAAAGACGAAGCCTGCAAAGAAATGTGCGGTAAAGAGATAGCTGCCGTAAAAGGCGTGAAAAATGTTGTGAACAATACCACCGTTGCTCCACCACCTCCGCCCCCCCCTGCACCTGTTACCATATCTGCTGACGATCCATTGACAAAAGCAGTAACAGATGCTACAAAAGATTATCCAACGGTGAAGGCTGAAGTTAAGGATGGCGTAATTACATTAACAGGTGACATTAAAAAAGACCAGTTAAAAAAATTAATGCCATTGTTGCAATCATTAAAGCCTAAAAAAGTAGATAATAAATTAACTGTAAAATAAAGGAGGAATAATTATGGCATTAGCAGATAAATATAAAGAACTCACAGATGCAGCTACAGCTGCCGGTATCAGCGATTTAGCAGTAAAAGAACAAGACGGCGTATTGTATATTGATGGTACCGCCCCTACTGCTGCAGCTAAAGATTAGCTTTGGAACACATATGATAAGATTGATCCAAACTTTGCAACAGGAGACTTGGTATTGAATGTTAAAACGGACATCAGTGCAGCAGTTACCAAGGTGAAAGTAACAACTGAAACAAGCAACCTTAATATCAGAAAGGGACCAGGTACAGATCAGCCAATTGTAGGTAAAGCTGCACATAATGAAATTATCACATTAGTTAGCCGCAGCAGCGATCAATGGTGGATGGTGCGTACGGATGATGGAGAAGAAGGATACGCTTATGCACAATACCTTACACCTGTAGAATAATTATATAAGACAATTTTTTTTAAGCCACCCGGTTTGGGTGGCTTTTATATTGAACTTAAAACAGAACTTTGCAAAAAACAATTTCATGAAGCTCGCAATCAATTTTTTTACG
>CAZDHQ010000100.1:0-9691 GCA_964505135.1 uncultured Ferruginibacter sp. | reverse complement strand
AATTGACCAACAAAATCCGAATATTGTTTATGTTGGTACAGGCGAAAGTAATATGCGTAATACCGTTTCTATTGGAGAAGGTTTATACAAAACCACCGATGGTGGCGATAACTGGACAAAGATTGGAGGCCTTGATAGCACAGAGCATATCAGTAAAATTATTGTTGATCCCAAAAATTCCAACACCATTTATGTGGCGGCGCCAGGTGCTTTGTGGAGCGATAGCAAACACCGTGGCTTATATAAATCAACTGACGGGGGAAAGACTTTTGAAAAAATTCTTTATGTAAATGAAAAAGTAGGTGTTGCAGATATTGCAGTTGATCCTTCCAACACCAATACTATTTATGCATCAACATGGGAGTTCCGCAGAACACCTTATTCTTTTAATTCAGGTGGCAATGGCAGCGGCATTTTTAAAAGTAGTGATGGTGGAAAAACATGGAAAGAATTAACCAACGGTTTACCTAAAAAACCAATGGGCAGAAGTGCACTAGCTATTGCAGCAAGCGAACCAAACAGGATTTTAGCGATTGTAGAAGCAGAAAGCACCGGTTTGTATCTTTCAACTGATGGTGGTGAAAACTGGAAAAAGCAAACCACTACATTGAATGTGGAATCAAGACCATTTTATTTCTCTTGTTTGGTAGTTGATCCTAAAGATGCGAAGAGAGTTTACCGACCAGGCTTCTTATTTAGTTATAGCGATGATGGCGGTGTATCCTTTGCAGATGGCGGTGGCAATGTGCATTCAGATCATCATGCGCTTTGGATCAATCCAAATTATACCAATCAAATGTACCTGGGTACCGATGGTGGCGTGTACATGAGTACAGACCGTGGCGCATCCTGGATTATGCTGGCAGCATTGCCTGTTTCCCAATTATATCATGTGGTGTATGATATGAAAGAGCCATACAATGTATATGGCGGATTGCAGGATAACCAAAGTTGGTTTGCACCTTCGCAAAGTGCAGGAGGTATTGAAAATGCAGACTGGAGAAACCTTGGCGGCGGTGATGGCTTTTGGGTACAGGTGGATGGAACAAACCCGGATATGGTATATGCAGAATCACAGGGCGGTGAAGCATTCAGAAGTGATTTGAAACAGGGCAAGCAATACAACATCAAACCACAGGCCACAAAGAATGAAGACAAGCTGCGCTTTAACTGGAACTCTCCTATTGTGATTGGCCAAAAGAATAAAGCCAATTTGTATATGGCTGCTCAATACTTGTATAAGTCAACAGACATGGGTAAGAACTGGACAAAAATTTCTCCTGATCTTACTACTAACAATAAAGCAAAACAAAACCAGGAAAACTCCGGTGGTTTGAGTGCTGATAATACTTCCGCAGAAAATCATTGCACCATATTTACTCTGGTTGAATCACAGTTTGACGAGAATGTTATTTGGGTGGGAACCGATGATGGCAATCTTCAATACACAATTGACGGCGGAAAGACCTGGACGAATGTTTCAAAAAATTATGCAGCGGCAGGTATTCCTGCACAAACATGGGTAAGCAGTATACAGCTTTCATCATTTGATAAAAATACCGTGTATGCTACGTTTGATAACCACATGTATGGTGATCATAAAACTTATGTGGGTAAATCAACCGATATGGGTAAAACGTGGACCAGGATTGACAGTAAAGAATTCACGGGGTATGCCCATAAAATAAAAGAAGACATTGTAAACAAAGACCTGTTGTTCCTGGGAACTGAAATGGGATTATTTGCAACGGTTGATGGAGGCGCTAATTGGTTTAGGATGAAAAACAATGTTCCATGGAAAGCATTGGTAAGAGATATTCAAATACATCCTGTAACCAATGATTTGATTTTGGCAACACATGGCCGTGGTATTATCATCGTTGACAACATCACTCCCATGCGTAATATGACTAAAGAAGTTTCTGGTAAAGATGTGGTGGTATTTGAATCCAGGCCATTTAACATAACAATGGGTCGCTATTATGTAGGGAGCAATAGTGGTGAAGGTTACACTGGCCCTAACACATCGCAGGATGCACCTATCTCCTATTACTTTAAAGACAGACTGAACACAGGAAATGTAAGAGTAGAAATTTATGATAAGGCTGGCAAACTTGTTCAAAGCATGCCTGGCACCAAAAGAAAAGGATTGAATATTGTAAGATGGAATATGCGCTATACACCACCTAAAACTGCAGGTGGAGGAGCTAAAACAGACTTTGGCGGTTTTGTAGCCCCAACTGTTTTGCCTGGAGAATACACCGTAAAAATTAAAGTAGCAGATAAAACTTACGAGAACAAATTGGTGATGCAAAGAGATCCATCCAGTGAAATGAGCTTGAGTGATATGCAGCTTCAGTATGATGCGGCCATGAACTTGTATCACCTGCATGAAGACCTCGCCAAACTGGTTGACAGCATTAGTGCAACACAACAAATGCTAAAAGAAAGTCTTGCCAACATCAAAAATCCGAAGGTGAAAAAATTAGTGGAAGAGTACAACACCAAACTGGAAGATGTAAGAAGCAAGTGTCTTGCAACAAAACAGAAATCCATCTTTGCAGACGAGAAGAAATTGAGAGAAGATATTACGGATGTTTATTCTTCCATCTGCAACCAGGAAACACCTCCATCTAATTTGCAGCTGGAAAGAATACAAAGCCTGGAGCAACAATTTGCAGATGCAAGAAAAGTAAAGCAGGCTGTAAATACGCAGTACCAGGAAAAAGTGCAGGCAGCATTGTTAAAAGAGAAAATAGATACCAAACCAAAATTGAATAACAACAGCAATCAATAAACGCATTTGCTTTATGAATTGAAGTGCCTCTGAATGGGGCACTTTTTTTAAGCCTTCAAGTCATAAGATTTCAATATAATGACTAAGTGATATACCCGATTGTTACCTAATTGAAAAGATTGTGACATAATTTCATCTTTTTGAAATCCTTTTGCTTATTTTTATTTTAGAATCTTTAACCAGTATTGATGAAACTAATTGCTCTTTTTTCATTTTTGTTTTTTTGCAGAACTTGTGAAGCTCAATTAACATGTAATAATTGGCTGTCAACGCCGGCGAATCCCTCTTTTGTAAATGTTAATCAAATAAATATTACAGGGGATCAAGTGACTATTGAGGCACTGATTAACAGAACCCAACCATATCTACCTGGTGGAGGAGATAATACAGAAGGCGACATTGTCTCAAAGCACAATGATTTTTCTGACGTCAACTATTTACTGAGACCCAATCATGCATACATTACTACAACAAATGGCTTTTTTGGAACACCAGATATCTGTGATATAAAGCTCAACAAAACCTACCATGTTGCTCTAGTTTATGATGGCTCTGTTCTAAAGTTTTATCGTGATGGGCAATTGATGAGTCAGGTGTCTGCTTCCGGAAATTTAATTCAAAATGCCTGGCGAACAAAAATAGGATGGTATGATCCATCCGGATTTACTACTCAGTTTATTGGTTACATCAACGAAGTGAGAATTTGGAATGTAGCAAGAACACAAGCTCAGATAAAAGCTTATATGAATAGTAACCTTCCCAATCCTACTACGCAAACAGGTTTATTAGGTTACTATACTTTTGACAATTTAATTAACAAGCAAGGTAATCCAGCTTACAACGGCACATTAGGGGGAAGTGCCACTATTAACAGTACAAACCCCGACTGTGTTTTAATTGTGGATTCCTGTAACATAGCAACGCAGCCACAAACATGCAATGGATCTCTTGGTGCACCGGTTGTGAATATCAATTTCGGCAGTGGTTTAAATAATCCTGGCCCCCCATTATCCACCGCAGTTAATGGTGCCTCCACAGATTACAACTATGCATCTTATGCCACAGGAACACCACCAAATGTTATATTTGATGGAGACTATTCTTTGGTAAACCAAGTACCGGTTAATGGCGCCTGGTACACAGGTGCTACCGATCATACAGGTAATCCAGATGGGTACATGGCATTTTTTAATTCAGCTCCTTCACCTGGTGAATTTTATAAACAAACAGTCAATAATCTTTGTCCAGGTACTACCTATGAATTTTCTGCATGGGTGGCAAATGCAATTAATCCATCGGTACTACCTACCGCTATTCTTCCCAATATTACGTTTAAGATTCTAGATGCTACTACACAGGCAGTGCTCGCAACTTACAATACCGGTGATATTCCAAATAGTAATACATTTAGCTGGAAGCAATACAGTTTCTTATTCACTTTGCCAGCCACTAATAGCGCAGTAACACTTGTGCTGGCTAATAATAACATAGGTGGGAATGCACAACCCGGAAACGATCTTGCAATTGACGATATAACTTTTAGACCTTGCGGCCCTCTTACCAGCGCATCTTTTTCGAATTCAGCGCAATTAGATTCAACAGGAATTACCAACTGTAATTCAATTAATTTATTTGGAACAATAACCGGCAGCTTCAATAACCCTTCTTATCAATGGCAGGTAAGTAAGGATGGTGGAAAGACTTATACTAACATTACCGGTGCCACTTCTTTAAATGCAAGCTATGCCGGATTTAGCAATGGATCATACGAATTTAGGATGTTATCCGCTGAAGCAGGGAATATCAATAGTGTAAACTGCAGGTTCAACTCAAACATATTGAAACTAACGGTAACGGGATGTACCGTTAAAAAGAGTGTTATAATAAATGACTATACACCTGTTATTGCATTTAACCCCTGTAATAATAGTATAACTGTAGAAGATGCAACCAGATATAATACTGGAGATACAGTGGTGATTATGCAAATGAAAGGAGCAATCATTGACTCCAGCAACACCAGTGCTTTTGGAACTATTACTGATTATAAAAACGCTGGCAATTATGAGTTTAATTATGTAAAAAATAAATCAGGAAATATAATTGAGCTAAAAAATATCGTGATGCGGCAATATGACGTACCAAATGGGAAAGTGCAACTAATAAGGGTTCCATATTATCAAAACTATAATGTGCAGGACACCTTAACATGTTTTCCCTGGGATGGAAGGAAGGGAGGAGTATTGATTTTAAACGTAGCAAACAATATCACCTTAAATGCAGACATCAGTACAGATGGCAGGGGTTTTAAAGGAGGACGCAGTAAAAACTCTTTTGCAACAGCATTAAATTGTTTTTATAATGATTTTAGCTATCCTTCAAACAGTATTGCTTCCGCCGATAAAGGCGAAAGTGTTTATGATATTGGTTTAAATAATAGATACGGCAAAGGACCTAATGCAGGAGGAGGCGGAGGTGGAAACGGGCATAACTCTGGAGGTGGTGGCGGCGGAAACGGAGGTGTTGGTGGGTTTGGGGGGTATCAATTGGAAGCTTGTGGCAATGCGCCTTTTGACAATCGTGGATTCGGTGGAAAAGCGTTAGCCTTTAACAATTTAGCTAATAAAATATTTTTGGGAGGAGGAGGAGGAAGTGGACATACAGACAATATAAACGGGATTGACATGTATGGAGCTAATGGTGGCGGTATTGCTATTATAATAGGTAACACGCTTAACAATAACAATCATAAAATTACCAGTAATGGAAATGATGTTATCAATTGTGATAACGCTATAAACAATTGTCACGATGCTAGTGGAGGTGGCGGTAGCGGAGGAACTGTACTGTTAAAAATTAATAATTACCTTGATAATGTTGAAGTAGAAGCCAGAGGAGGCAGTGGAGGCGACCTCGTTCTTTTTAATCCAGGTGCCGGAGCAGGCCGCATAGGACCGGGCGGCGGTGGAGGTGGCGGGACGATTTGGTTATCTCAAAACAGTGTACCTCCTCTTTTAGCTACTACCATTGCTGGTGGAAATAGTGGAGTTATTATTGACGATGCCAATAATCCATGGGGAGCAACCAATGGGGCTGATGGACAGATACAGAATGGCCTACAAATACCAGTTGCAATCAATCCTTTTAAGCCAAATATTGATTCTATAAGAATTAAATCCGCACTTGCCGGTTGCAATAATTTTAACCTTACTAGTCTTGGCTATACCAATATAACCCCCATCACTCAATGGCTTTGGTATTTCGATGACGGGACATCATCAACTTCACAAAATGTTTCTCACGCTTACAACACACAGGGAAACCATCCTGTTAAATTAATTGGAACGGATATTAATGGATGCAAGGACAGTGTAACAATTACACTTACTACAGTTGCACCACCCGCAACTCCAGTTAATACTTTGATTGCTCCTACTTGTATTACTCCCACAGGTGCAATAAATGTTACTTCGCCACTGGGTGTGAATTATCAATACAGCATTGACGGAATAAACTACCAGTCGTCTACCGGTTTTACCAACTTACCACCAGCCAGCTATAATTTGACTGTAAAAGATATCAATACAGGTTGTGTATCAGCTAGCTCATCTGTAACGATAAGTCCATCTGCTGTACCACCAGATCCAACCTATGCAATTACCCAACCGACATGTTCTAACTCCAAGGGTTCAATTAATGTAACTGCACCGCTTGGAAATAATTTTGAATATAGTATTGACAATATCAACTATCAAACAACCAATAGTTTTGTAAACTTAAGCTCAGGCAATTATAGCTTAACTGTTAGAAATGCTGGTTCTGGATGTGTTTCCAATAAGTTTCCTATTACTGTTAATCCTCCACTACTAGTTCCTTCTGCTCCCATCAGCAATGTGAGCCAGCCGGTATGTTCAAATCAAAACGGCAGTATTAATGTAACATCACCCACGGGAGCCAATATTGAGTATAGCATCAACAATTCCAGTTATCAATCAGCAGTTAGTTTTATCAATCTTTCACCAGGAACATATAGCCTTACTGCAAAAAACAACAGCTCAGGTTGTATATCTGTTGCAGTTCCTGTTACCATCAATCCAGGAACGGGTTCACCTGCCCCACCTTCAGCAACTGTAACAGTTCAGCCAAACTGTGTCAATACTAAGGGTAGCATTACAGTGAGCCAACCTTTGGGTATAAACTATCAATATAGCATTGATGGAGTCATTTTTCAGACAGCCAACATATTTTCGAATGTGGCTTCAGGGAATTATAACATCAGCGTAAAAAACACCGGCAATGGATGTGTATCCCAGCAAACGACAGTAACAGTAAATCCCATACCACAGCCACCCGCTGCTCCACTTTTTACCATTATTCAGCCTACTTGTGAAGTTAAAACGGGCACTGTAAATATAACAACACAAGGAGGTAGTGTTTTATACAGCATTAACAATGGGATATTTCAGGCAGCCAGTTCATTTTCCGCATTAGCGCCTGGTAGCTACAGCATCATGTCTATTGATCCTGCTACCCAATGCAAATCCGCAGCAACTGTTGCAACTGTTGATCCCGTTCCATTACCACCGGCAGCCCCGGCTATTGGAAACATAAATCAACCAAGCTGCGCTATATCCACAGGCACGGTTACTATCAATGACCCACTGGGTGCCGATTTTGAATACAGTGTCAATGGCTTGGCATTCCAACCTTTGAATGTATTTAACAACCTTTCAAGCGGATCATATAATTTTATGGTAAGAAACCGGCAAACAGCTTGTGTTTCCACTTCAACCCTGGTTACTATAAACCCTCCTCCTCCGTTACCCGCTGCTCCCATTGCAAGAGTTACTGTGCAACCAACCTGTATCATTTCGTCGGGTACAATTGAAATCAGTAGTCCCCTTGGTAATAATTTTGAATACAGCATAGATGGCGTCAGCTTTCAAACATCACCTACATTTTCAAGCTTAACACCTAATGCTTATAATGTATTTGTAAAAGATCTTAACATTGAATGTATCTCCCGGCCCACACTGGTTACAGTTTCTGTAAATACAAACACAGCAGGAACTTACAAGGTACCGAACGCATTTACTCCAAATAATGATGGCTTCAATGAATGCTTTGGAATTAAATACTGGGGAGTTATCGCTGATTTTAAACTGATCATTTATAACCGTTGGGGACAAGCCGTTTTCAGTACCACCAACCCGAACGATTGCTGGGATGGAAAGTACAAAGGTGTTGCTGCATCACAAGGTAACTATGTATATTATATAAAAGCGAATACACTTTGTGGTCCGGTGGAGAAAAAAGGTAACGTACTGCTGATAAGATAAATGTATTTCACTGCCACTTAGTTATAAAGGCAGGACGCAGCAAAATAGACGAATGAAAAGTTATTTTCAATAAATACGTTTACGAAAACTCTTTAAAAACAAAAAAAGATGCCTCAGTATTGTGGAGTTATCTATTAATCTTGATAATATTACTGTCATGGAATGGTGAGGATAAAATTTAGCATCACCCAACAAACTAGCGGCACATCTTTCGCCGCATTCTGAAATGGATTGCATGGTTACGTTGTTTCTCTTGTTTTTCGGAACATAAATAAGCTTATTACAGGATCCTTTTACAAAGCTCTCCAAAAAAGTGCGCCCATGTGTAATGACCAGGTCATGATACCTAGTGTCAGTTTCTTTTATTTGTTTTATATAATTTACCAACATTTCAAAAGACACCAGCCTTGAACGGGTAAATGACTTGGACGTATTTTCGCTGTGGGTGCGAAATCCAAAACATGTCTTTGGTGAAACAAATAAAGGCTGAATGGAAATCAACTGATGCCATAACGCTATATCAGCATACAGTAAATCAGGATAAGCTGGTATACCGCCAATACGATCATAGTCTGCAGATTTCACCATAAACCCGGTTGCAGTAACTTCAATATTATTCTTAAAAATTGTTTCTAAAAATTGATACCCTCCCATTTTGCCCGGCATATCCTTGCATTTCCTAATGATATCGCCTTCACTCCCGATGAAGTTGAATTGTGTTTGATATAAACCACCGTGTGGATTTTCCAATATAAGTTCATCAATCGTCTCCAGATAATCGGGATAAAATACATCATCGTGGCCGGCAATTGTCATAAACTCATTTCTGGGAACAGATATGATCCTGGACCAGTTTTCAACAATGCTGAGCCGCTGAGCAGTTTCATAAATAGTTATTCTGCCATCATTCAAAGATTTTATCCATGATAGAGTTCCGTCTTCACTGCCGCTGTCTAAAATAATTAAATTGAAATTTTTGTAAGTCTGAGCAAGGATACTATCAACACACTCCTTTATCCATTTTTCACTATTGTAGGTGGGAACAATAAAACTATACTTCGCTTCCATAGCTTACATTACTTTATACAAACAAATCTACTCCCTGGAACGTTTTAAATAACTCTTGACAAGAAATAACGGAATGTATAGCCAGACGTTGGGTAATTTCCATACTCTAATTGCTGAAAGCCATTTCAGCTTGTTTACGAAGCTGAGTTTCTCATGTTTCAGCCTGATTAACCATATACGGGCTATACTGGACTCGAAAATAGCTTTCTTAACGACCAATCCCTGAACAGCTGAGGGAAGTCGTTCAACAAAGTGTTTATGCCATAACAACGTTGACTCCAGCCACTTATTTCCATAATGATTACCCTTTACGATATGCAGTATATCTATTTCAAACGTTATAATGGATTTATACTTTTCCGATACCCTGAGTGAAAAATCAATATCATACAAATGAAAATCGGTTAACAATACTTCGTCAAACTTAGTAATTAACCATACATCTTTCGGGCAACACATAAAAACTCCGTCCACTGTAACCACCGGC
>CAZDHQ010000099.1:0-9752 GCA_964505135.1 uncultured Ferruginibacter sp. | reverse complement strand
CGGCAGATGATCGCTTGAAATACCTGCTATGCCCAATGCCTGCTTCTCCCATTCAATTTTATGAATATTCAGCATCCCGGTAGCACAGGCTAAACTATAATCTATCATATACGTTCCCGTTAGTTGATTGATAACGTAAGATTTGATAGATAAAAATTTAGCCGCCTGCTTAAATTTTTGTTGATCATTTTTTTTCAGCCAGGCTATTTTAAGCATGGGCGACATTGGATGCAGCGGCGTACCGGTGCTTTCATATAATTTATCTGCCATATCAGACGCCGCAATTTCTTTCGCTTCATTCTTTGCACGGTTATCTGCCCAGGTAAATGCATTGCCGAGCGGTACACCATTTTTATCAACTGGTAATACACTGTGCATGGAGGAACTAAAGCAAATAGAAACCACCTTGTATTTCTTTGCATGTATTTTTTCATTAAGCAAATTTTTTAATACATACAGCATGGTAATAAAAATCTGTTCCGGATCCTGCTCACTGTAATCGGGCTGCGAATGAAAAGTAGGATAATAACCTTTCATGCTGCCGATTACTGCACCATTCAAATCAAAAGCAAAAATTCTTACTGCATTGGTTCCAAGTTCTATGGTGATGATGCACTTCATAAAAACAATTTAATCGGTAAAGGAATTATTTTTTCTAAACTCACCTGGTGTATAACCGGTGAGCTTTTTAAATGTGGTTGAGAAATGCTGCGATGAATAAAAACCCGTATCCAGCGCTATATCTGTAATGCTCACATTTTTATTTTTTAACAATCGAATGGCTTCAGACACCCTGATATTGATCAGATAGTTAATGGGTGTGAAGCCGGTAAAATTCTTTACCTTATCATTGAACAGCGTGGTGCCCATACCAGCAATTGCTGCCATTTCTTCTACTGACCATTGATGTGAAAGATCTTTTCTAAGCGCTTCTTCTAAATGCATAAATACTTTTGGAAAATCTCTTGATGGATTGTTTTGTTTGGTAAGCTGTCTTGTAATGGTGATAAGCAATTCATCAATCAATTGATTTATCCTTGTAACATAAGCCAGCTCATGATTATGAATTTCGTACCCAATGGTATTCAGTATGCGCCCAACCTCGTTCAGTTTGGATAGTACCGGTTTATTATTCAGGCTTAATAATTTCCCTACAGCAATGCTCTCCTGGTCATTCAAACTACTCCACTTACCTGCTACCAATTCACCAGTTTTTAATTTTTGAATTTTGATTTGAATCCAGCTAAGGCTGCCCAGCTCAAGAATACCTTTCTCATTACCATATTTCTGCCCAGGTTGAATCACTACTACATCGCCGGGAAAAAGTATGTGTAATTGTTCATCCAGTTTCCATTCAAATCTTCCTTCACTGATATAGTATATACAAAGTCCCTCAGTAACCTGCTCAGGAAAGGATTGTAATTGTATAGAAGAATTTTTTTTGCAGCTCAATTCCAATATATGCGGAAACAGGTTCAGTTTTGATGTGGCACCCTGTTGAAAATGAAATTGAAGCATCGTTAGTACAAGAATTATATCAGCACCTAAAGAAAGTTAAAAATTGTTATTCAGTTGTACAAAATACTCCACTGATTTTTATTGGAAGTTTTAGAAAAAGCAGGTTTCTATATTGCACCAGTTTCTAACAACCTATTATTCCATCACAGACAGTCAAAACAAAAACGATTGCTTATGAAAAAAACAAACTGCTTCTTTACCGGAGCGATGTTTAGTAAACTATGCTGTTTACTTTTTATTCTTTTCTTTTCTTCCCGATTGATGGCGCAAACCATTTCTGGTACTGTACTGGACGAAAATGGTACAGGACTCTCTAATGTTTCTGTAAGCGTGAAGGGAACAAAAGGCGGTACCTTATCAGACAACCAGGGAAAATTTTCTTTAGCCGCTGCAAAGGGTACCACACTTGTATTTAGCTATGTAGGATATAAACCTATAGAAGTAAAAGTAGCCAATGCCAATGACCTTATTATCTCAATGAAAAAAACAGATGAAGGCCAGGCACTGAATGAAGTGGTGGTAACCGCATTGGGTATAAAAAAAGAAGCCCGCAAGCTTGGTTATGCGGCTACTTCTGTTAGCCCTGACCAACTAAGCGTGAACCGTACAGCCAATCCCCTGAATGCGTTACAGGGTAAGGTAGCCGGCTTAAATATTTCAAGCCTTGGCTCTGGCCCGGGTGGTACGTCGAAAATTCGTATCCGTGGGCAGTCTTCAATTAACGGAACCAATAGCCCACTGATAGTAATCAACGGTGTACCAGTTGACAACACTAATTTCAATGATAACGCTTCTGCTGGTGTAAAAGGCGGTGGTGTTACTGCTGATGGCGGTGATGGTTTATCAAGTATAAATCCCGATGATATTGAAAGTATGACCATTCTAAAAGGCGGCCCTGCTGCTGCATTGTATGGCTCAAGAGCAAAAGATGGTGTGATCATGATCACTACCAAGAGCAAAGCAAAAAACAAAGGCATCGGCGTTTCTTACAATGTTAACTATACCAATGAAACACCGCTTGACTTTACCGATTATCAAAAAGTGTATGGCCAGGGAGAAAATGGAGTGAGGCCAACTACACCTAACCCAACATCCGGCCAATGGTCTTTTGGTGAAAAGATTACTCCCGGTATGACGCAGACGTTGTTCAATACAACCGATATTCCTTATGTAGCACAGGGTAGCCGTATCAAAGAGTTTTACCGCAATGGTCAAAACCTTTCTAACACGGTTACTTTTTCTACTGCCACAGATAAAGGCGGTCTGTATCTTTCTCTTTCCAGTTCCAATAACAAAGGGATTGTAACTAATAATACTTTTGACAGAAAGGGTATTAATTTAGGCTTCACCCAAAACTTCACTGAGCGGCTGAATGTGGCTGGCAACATCAACTATACAAGGGAGATAAATACCAATCCACCTAATATTGCGAACCAGGATAATACCATACCCACCACATTAATGGCAATGGCTAACACCATGCCGCTGAGTGTGCTGGATGCAAATAAATACAACCCTGCTACCGGTAACGAGTATGCGTATTCAAGATTTGCCAATCGTACTAATCCATACTGGATATTAGCAGAACAGTTTCACAATATTAAACGAGACAGGATATTTGGAAATATTTCAGCTACTTACAAAATATTACCCTGGCTTTCTTTAATGGGCCGCTTTGGCCAGGATTACTGGAGCCGGGATGAAGACTTAAATAACTTCCCAACCGGACAGGCATCACGTGGTCCGGCACCAGCAGGATTTGTCAATGGTATTTATACACAGGAGTCTTATCGTTTCAGGGAAACTAATTTAGACTTTCTTTTAACTGCTAATAAGAGTTTTGGTGATTTTGATGTAACGCTTACCGGCGGTGGCAACCAAATGCGCAAGACAAGGGACATCAACAATGTACAAGTGACGGATTTTGTAGTTCGTGGTTTGTATACTGTTCAGAATGGCCGTGCAAAAGATCCTGTTTATACATTGATAAAATCTGGTGTTAATTCCATGTATGGCTCTGCAGATCTCTCCTGGAAAAGAACATTGTACTTAACTGCTACAGCAAGAAATGATTGGTTCTCTACCTTATCTGCAGCTAACAGAAGTATTATGTATCCATCTGTTTCCGGTGCTTATGTGTTTACTGAAACATTCAAAAATATCCCCTGGTTAACATTTGGTAAAGTTAGACTGGGTTATTCAGAAGTGGGTAGCGACGGGGATGTGGCACCTTATGCAGATCAACTTTTTTACACAGTGAATGCTAATTTAATCAATAATCCTGCAGGCACACCGGTTTCATTAGGTACAAGTGGTAACAGTTTGCCTAATCCTAATTTGAAACCAAGCCGTACATCAGAAACAGAAGCTGGTATTGAATTAAAACTATTCAATAACCGGGTATCATTTGACTTTGCTATCTATAATAAAATAACCAAAGATCAAATTGTGCCTGCACAGATTTCTGACGCATCTGGATTTATTAATACAAGAATTAATAGTGGCAGAAGCCGCAACCGTGGTTTTGAAGCATTATTAAGCCTTGGCATTGTTAGATCAAAAACATTTAGCTGGGACTTTACCGCCAACACAGCTTACAACAAAACAAAAGTGCTGAGCATTCTTACTGATAAACCAGGTGAAAGAATCACTACGGCGACGCATGTGTTTAATGGAGAAACAAGATTGGTGGTGGGTGAAGAAATGGGCCAGATAGCAGGCTTTGGTTATGCTACTGATGCAACAAAAGGTAACCAGCGCATCTTCCAGGCAAACGGCTTACCACTACGTACCTCAGCCTTTGTTTTATTTGGAAGTGCCTTACCAAAATGGACAGGTGGTTTCCTGAATAATTTTAACTACAAAGGATTTTCACTGGCCGTATTTATTGATTACAAACTGGGTGGAAAAATGCTGAGTGGTACCAACTTTAATGCTATCCGTCATGGCTTGCACATGCGTACACTGGAAGGAAGAGAAGGCGGTGTGATTGGAAAAGGTGTAACACAAACAGGCGAAGTAAATACGGTAGCAGCGCCGGTTCAAACTTACTGGGAACATTTAAGAACACAGCAGATAGTGGAATCAGTAATCTACAATGCAGGCTACTGGAAACTAAGACAAATAAGTTTAGGATACGATCTTACAAAATGGGTTCCTGCTAAATGGCCTATCAAAGGTTTAAAACTTGACCTTGTTGCAAACAATGTATTGATCATTAAAAAATGGGTAGATAATATTGATCCCGAAAGTTTCGGTTTTGCATCAGACAATAATGTAGGTCTTGAATCTCCCGGCCTGCCTACTACAAGAAGTATTGGTGTAAACTTAAATGTAAAATTCTAATAGTGAAAAATATGAAGCATATAATTAAAATTTCGATAGCTGCCCTTTTACTGTTTGCAATTGCCTCATGCGATAAGGGCCTCGAGAAGCTGAATAAGAATACCGTAAATCCAACCACGCTGGAACCAACACTCCTGTTAAACCAGGCCATTGTCAATTCCTCACATCCCTGGAAAACACTGGTTTTTGATATGGGAATAGTGCAGCAATTAATTAGTCCGAACGGTGGTGTGTTGGCGGGTGCTAATTTTAACCAGGATAGCAGGGATGTAACAACCCAGCCAGTATGGGCAGTGTATTACCAAAACGTGATCAAATACACTCATGATGTAATTGCAAAAACAAAAGATCTTCCTGCAAGATCCAATCTTTACAACATGGCCCGTATCTACCAGGCATTTTCTTTTATGATCCTTACTGATGAATATGGTGATATACCTTATACGCAGGCTGGTGCAGGATATACAGACCAGGTATTCTTTCCTGCCTATGATAAACAGCAGGACATTTATAACGACATCATAAAAGAGTTGACCGAAGCAAGTGCTGCTTTGAGTACAACTGGTACGGTAGAAACTGCAGACTTATTATATGCCGGCAATATTGATAAATGGAAAAAATTTGCCAATTCACTTTTATTGAGAATAGGTATGCGCCTGGTAAAAGTAGATGCCACAAGAGCTCAGTCACTGGTATCTTCTGCTGTTGCTGCCGGTGTTATTACCAGCAACGCAGATAACGCTATGATTCGCCACGATGCTAACTATACTCATCCTATTGGTGGAGGATTGAATGGATCTGAGGCAGCTAACTTTTATTTAACCAAGCCATTTGTAGATCAGTTAAAGAACACCAATGATCCAAGATTAGGCGCCATTGCTGTACGCTACGTGGGTGCTAAATCCGGCAACGATCAAACAGCCGCTGCAGGTGTAATAACACCAGATGTACAAATTGGTATGCCAATGGGATTAGACAATGGTACTGCTCCCGGACAGGCTACCACAGATGGTCTTGCAAGTTTTTATGATTACAGCCAGGCAGACAGGAGAAGAATTTTAAAAGTAACTACACCTGCATTTTTGGTAACTGCATCACAAACATTACTGCTGATGGCAGAAGCAAGATTCAGGGGATGGATCACAACAGGAACTGCCGAGCAATATTTTTCTGATGGCATCAGGGCCCATATGGACCAGATGGCACAGTATGATCCCACCACGGCAGTGTCTTCAACTGCAAGGGATACTTATGTAGAAAACAATCCGTTAGAAGCTGGGGCTGAACTGGAGCAAATCAACACTCAATACTGGATCTCATCTTTCCTGAATGGTCCGGAAGCATTTGCTAATTTTAGAAGAAGCGGCTACCCGGCTTTAACACCCAATCCTTATGGTCAACCGAATAACCCGGATGTACCGAATGGAACATTTATCAGGAGGCTTACCTATCCTACTTCTGAAATTTCTGTAAACTCAGCAGAAGTAAATAAGGCCATCGCCAGCCAGGGGCCTGATGTATTAAGCACAAGAGTTTGGTGGGATAAACAATAATCCCTTTGCGTTATAAACAGTTGTTTAGTTAATCAAGACCTTTTGTTTTTACAAAAGGTCTTTTAAAAACTTTATACAATTAACAAACGGCTTTAAATCTGATAATAAAATGTTACGGTAACACAAAATGCACAGATTAGAAAATAGAAAGCTAAATTAGCAACCATTAAAGTCGATTTTCAATAACCAAAACAAAGAGATGAGTTCAAAACTTAGAAGCCAGGACTGGTTTGGCCGTAAAGATAAAGATGGCATTATCTACCGGAGCTGGATGAAAAACGAGGGCATGCCTACCGATATGTTTGATGGCCGGCCGGTGATCGGCATCTGCAATACATTTAGTGAGCTTACGCCCTGCAATGCGCATTTCCGTGATTTAGCCGAAAGTGTAAAACGTGGTGTGCTGGAAGCTGGGGGATTCCCGGTAGAATTTCCTGTAATGAGTTTGGGTGAGACATTGCTTAAGCCAACGGCCATGCTTTTTCGAAACCTGGCCAGTATGGATGCAGAGGAAAGCATCAGAGGCAATCCTATTGATGGTGTTGTCTTATTAACAGGTTGTGATAAAACTACGCCAAGTACCGTAATGGGTGCAGCAAGTGTTGGGCTGCCTACCATTGTAGTGCCCGGTGGGCCTATGCTTAATGGAAGGTATAAAGGTATGCTGATTGGCAGTGGTACACATGTTTGGAAATTTGATGAAGAGATGAAGACGGGCAGGATGACACAGGAAGAAGTAGAATTTGCTGAGAGCTGCATGAGCAGAAGCGTTGGACATTGTATGACGATGGGTACCGCCAGCAGCATGGCAGTAATGGTAGAAAGTCTTGGTCTTGGTTTAAGTGGTGCAGCAGCAATACCGGCAGCGGACAGCCGCAGGAAAGTGCTGGCACAGCTAAGTGGAAGAAGAATTGTGCAGATGGTAAAAGAAAATCTAACCATTGATAAAATACTCACCAGGGAAGCATTTGAAAACGCCATTATGGTAAACTCTGCAGTGGGTGGCTCCTCCAACTTCGTAATTCATTTGATGGCCATTGCAGGCCGTATTGGTGTACCACTAGAGTTGGATGATTTTGACAGGATCGGCAGTCATATTCCTTTACTGGTAAACCTAATGCCATCGGGAAAATATTTGATGGAAGATTTTTATTATTCAGGAGGCCTACCCGTTATTTTAAATGAACTAAAAGATAAGCTGCATAAAAATGTAATCACCGTTACAGGAAAAAATCATCATGAAAATATTGGTCCTAACTCTGAATGTTACAATGCAGATGTAATTGCCAGTTATGATAAACCATTCAAAGAAGAAGCCGGCATTGTGGTAGTAAAAGGGAATTTGGCAACCAATGGCGCTGTACTAAAACCAAGTGCGGCCTCACCTGCCCTGCTTAAGCATACCGGCCGTGCCGTAGTGTTTGAAACAATTGAAGACTATCACAAACGTGTAGACGATCCTGATTTGGATATTGATGAAACCTGCATCATGGTGCTGAAATACGTGGGGCCTGTGGGTTACCCCGGCATGCCTGAAGTGGGCAATATGGCGCTTCCAAAAAAGATTTTACAGAAAGGCGTTTCAGATATGGTTCGCATTAGCGATGGCCGAATGAGTGGCACTGCGTATGGAACAGCCATCCTGCATGTGAGCCCAGAAAGTGCCATTGGTGGCACGTTGGCCTTGGTACAAAATGGCGACATGATTGAACTGGATGTAGAAAAAAGATTATTGCACCTGCATGTGAGTGACGAAGAACTTGCCAAAAGAAGAGCTGCATGGACAGCACCACCACCTGCAGCCACACGTGGTTATGTAAGCATGTACATTAAGCATGTGATGGGCAGTGATAAAGGCGCTGATCTTGATTTTTTAAGAGGTAGCAGTGGTTCGGCGGTAACAAGGGATTCGCATTAAGGTAAGTTATAAGTTGGTAATTTTTATGAGCCCAGCTTTAGCACATACATCGGCTTCATTGGTCCCGACCTAAGGTTGGGACACTCTTGTACAAATTATCTCTATTGAGCATATAAATAATTGCGGTACATTTAGCTACCTAATCAATAAACGATATGCATAAAACGATTGCCATTTTTTTTACTGTTGCTATTTTATCCTGCAACAATAAAAGCCATACTGAAAAACCCTTGTACAAAACCACGGGACATATCATTCAATACGATCCTGCATTGAACGATATTATTGACACCAGCGGCAAGGCAGAGATCATTGCAGAAGGTTATGATTGGAGCGAAGGTCCGCTCTGGATTGAAAAACACCAGATGCTCATCTTTAGTGATGTGCCTGCCAACACCATTTACAAATGGACGGAAAAAGATGGTGCATCGGTTTATCTGAAGCCAAGCGGCTATACCAGCGATGCTCCAACGAATAGCAAAGAACCCGGCAGCAATGGCCTTACGTTGGATCCGTTAGGTAACCTGGTGCTTTGCCAGCATGGTGATAGACAAATGGGCCGTATGGATGCAGCACTTGATCAACCTGCAGCAAAATATATCACCATTACCAACCAGTTCCAGGGAAAAAAATTCAATAGCCCCAATGATTGTGTGTATAATAACGATGGTGAATTATTCTTTACCGATCCACCTTATGGTCTACCAACACAGGATGATCATGATCCATTAAAAGAATTACCGCACAATGGTGTATACAAAGTAAAGAAGGATGGTACAGTCGTGTTATTGGTTGATACTATCACAAGACCCAACGGACTTGCCTTTTTTCCAGGAGAAAAAAAGTTGTTGATTGCCTGCAGTGATTCAACCAAACCTTATTGGTATAGCTTTGATGTAAACGGAAACAGCTTAAACAATGGCAAAATATTTTTTGATGCATCCGGTCATGATAAAAAATGGAAAGGCTTGCCGGATGGATTGAAAATAAACAAGCAGGGAATTGTGTTTGCAACAGGCCCCGGCGGCGTTTATATTTTTAATAGTGAAGGAAAAAAGTTGGGACTGATCTATTTTGATGCTGCCACCAGTAATTGTGCCTTTAGTCCTGATCAAAAAACTTTGTATGTTACGAATGATATGAATGTGGTGCGTTTGAAATTAAAATAGCTTAAAACAAATGAACGAATTAAGCATCGCAAAAAAACATTTTCTTGATTCCGGCTACACAGTTATCCCCGATGTCTTTTCTTTTAAAGAAATTGAAACAATAAAAAAGATGATTAGTGATGCGGATACATCGAAAGCCACTTTTAGAAAATTGGATGATCTGTTTGCTATAAGACAGTTTTTAAAAGAGCTTCCTGGTGTTACTAATTTATTACTAAACAAAAAGCTTAAACAGCATATCAATACTAT
>CAZDHQ010000098.1:0-9794 GCA_964505135.1 uncultured Ferruginibacter sp. | reverse complement strand
ACCACCATTCTTTGCTGAATCTGTTAACCATGCGGTAAAATCTTTGCTGCAGCCAATTTCTATCGGACCAGCATGCCCGCCACGCATGATCATTTTGGTGATATCACTTGGGGTAGAAGATTCTTTTAATAATTCATTAAAGCTGGTATACCATTGCGAAGGAAAATTGGTAAAAACTTTTGTGTTGTATTGCTTTGATAATTTTTCAATAGTTACCGCTTCAATATAATTAAAGCAGAGCGGTTTCTCCATCATAACGGGCACGTGTAAGGGCAAAGCAGCTTTTACTACGGCCAGGTGTTCAGATGGTGCATTGTACACCATCACCAGGTCTGGATGTAATTTTTTTATGGCTGATGAAAGATCTTTGTAAAAAATTTCACCAGGTAATTGCCAGCCTTCCTTCTTTTTATTGCAGAGCTGCTGGTCTTTTTCTACAATGCCTTCAATGATGATTTCACCAGCTTTATTTTTATCCAGGATGCGGTTTACATGATCATGTGATAATCCAGCGAGGATGACATGTAGTTTTTCCTGGGCATCACATTTGAAGTGAAAGCAAGTGAGGCAGAGAAGCAACAAGAAATATGAACTTTTCATGAAAACTTTTTGATTTTTGTCAATTCATTTTATTTAATAATTCAATTTCACTCAAAACTTGATTCGTACTCCCAATATATATTACTCAATTCTTGTGGCATTTTGTTGTCGGATATTGTCTGATATTTAAAGATCTACGTGCCAAGATGATGTTTCAAGAGATGAATACTCAGTTTGAAAATGCACTTTTGCATTTGTGAAATATAAAGAACTTAATAGCTTTTCAAACTTAGATTTCCAATCGCTCCAATCAAGTTCAACAGATTTTAAGTTCCCCCCAAAGTGAATTATTCTCCCACCGTATTCAAAATCCGGCCCTGGATGATTTTTATAATTGTTACATATTGAAAACATTTCTCTGGATACTGGAGGCCACTTGTCACCTTTTGGCAAATTATCTATCACTGAAGAATTATGCCTGCGTACTTTGTTTCTAATTGACCCTTGCCAGAAATCCATCTCTTCAATATATCCATATAATGTAGTTCTCATTCCCATATCATCTATCAAAGGTAATTTTACAAATTATTTTTCTTCAACTCCTCCGCGGCATGGTTAGCAGCCCTTGCTGTAATAGCCATGTAAGTGATGGAAGGATTTTGACAGGACGATGAAGTCATGCAGGCGCCATCTGTTACAAAAACATTTTTCACTGCATGCATTTGATTCCATTCATTCAGCATAGATGTTTTTGGATCCTTGCCCATCCTGCAGCCGCCCATTTCATGAATGTCTTTACCCGGCGCCTGGTGGTTATCCTGCGACCAGATATTCTTCAGCCCAGCTTTTTCAAACATTAAAGCCATTTGCTCTAGGGCATCTTTAGCCATCGCATTTTCATTGTCGTGCCAGGTGATATGTGTATGTAACAAAGGAATACCCCATTGGTCTTTTTGATCTTTATCCAGCCAAACACGGTTATCCTGGTAAGGCAGCATTTCACCCATGGCCACTGCCCATATGCCCCAATCTCCCGGCTCCGTAAGTGCTTCTTTTAAACCAACGCCGATGCCATCTGCGTCTCTTGACCAACTGGCTCTATTGGTACCGCAGGCGAGTGCATAGCCTCTTTTGAAATTGGCTTGTTTGTCGTTGCCAAAGTTTCTAAACCTTGGCATGTACACACCATTTGGCCTGCGGCCAAAATAATAACTGTCCTGCATGCCATCAAAACTTGCGCCTGCACGTACCCGGTAGTTATGCGCCATGATGTAATGCCCCAGCACACCGCTATCATTTCCTAATCCATTCGGGAAACGATTGGAAGTAGAGTTCAATAATGTGAGGTTGGTATTGATAGAGCCGGCATTTACAAAAATGATTTTTGCAAAATACTCAGTGACTTGTTTGGTATGGGCGTCAATCACTCTTACACCAGTAGCTCTCTGTTTTGCTTCATCATAAATAATGGAGTGAACTACTACAGCTGTTTTTAGTGTAAGCCTGCCTGTGAGTTTGGCTGCAGGCAGCGTAGCAGATTGTGTGCTGAAGTAGGCGCCATATGGGCAACCACGGCTGCACAGGTCTCTTGCCTGGCACTGGCCTCTGCCCAATGCTGTATGAACTTCAGTTGGCTTGCTCAAATTAGCCGTTCGGCTAATGATTAAATTTCTGCCGGGAAAATCAGTTTCAATTTTTTGTTTGAGGTATTTCTCAAACCTCGTCATATCGAAGGGTGGTAGGAACTCTCCATCGGGCACCTGCGGCAATCCATCTTTGTTACCCGCCACACCAACAAATTTTTCAACATAACTATACCATGGCGCTAAATCTTTGTAACGTATTGGCCAGTCTGTATCGATGCCTTCTATTGCGTTGGCCTCAAAGTCCTGTTCACCCCAGCGCTGTACCCATCTGCCCCACATGAGTGAGCGGCCACCTACATGATAACCTTTGATCCAATCAAAGGGCTGATCTTGTATGTAAGGATGTTCACTATCCGGAGCAAACATGCTGGTAGTAGAACCATCCACCACACCAGACCGAACGAGGATCGGGTTTTCATCAACAAACTTTTTAGGCAGATCTCCACGAAGTGACATATCCCATTTATCAACAGTAGCGGTTTTGTAATCAGTAACATGCTTGATGTCATTGCCCCTTTCAAGGGCTAACACGGTAAGTCCTTTTTCTGTTAGTTCTTTCATGGCCCAGCCGCCGCTCATACCGGTGCCGATTACAATGGCATCATAGGTGTTTTGCTGTACTGCTCTGCTATTGATGTTGGGTGTATCGCCTGGCATTTATTATAGATTTAGTTTTTGTTATACCATTGGCCATGGGAATGTACTCTTCAATTGAATCCTCACGCCTTGTTCTGATGAACGTCTTGCTGCCTCAATAATTTCCAGCACATGTAAGGCATGCTCTACATTAATTCTTGGTTCTACTTTTTTCACCAGGCTTTCTCCCACCACTCTTGCACCTTCCTGCCACTCGTATCCACCTTTATCAGTACATAATAATTTAGGCGGTTCTGTTTCTGATGTGTCCATCACTACGCCATTTGTTTCCCAATCGTATCCTATCAATCGCATGTTTCCTTTTGTTCCGTACACCTGGATGGAGTGTAATGTTTGGTTGCCTGCTTCATGGCCATGCGGATCAAAATAATTAAAGCCACACATCACATGTGACAGCACACCTTTATCATGCTCCATTAAAATTTGTGCATTGTCTTCTGCCACTACTTTTATTTTGCCTTTGTCCTGTACGGTACGTTCCTTTGTCACAACGCTTGTCATTGCCATCACGGTTCTTGCAGGACCAAGCAGGCCGGTTAATGTAGCCATGTTGTACACGCCAAGATCAGGCATGCTGCCACCGCCCCTTTCATAAAAGAAAGCGCTCCAGTCCGGACCGGTGTGGCCATATTGCCCATGCGCTGCAGAGATGGTGCCCAGCTTACCTTCCTGGATGGCTTTGCTCATAAATTCAAACTGCGGACTATTTACCACCGCAGGCGCTCCCCAAATTCTTAAGCCCTTACTTTTTGCTAAGTCTAACAATGCTTTTCCTTCTGCATAGGTATTGGCCATCGGTTTCTCACTCCACACATGCTTGCCTGCATTCAATGCTTTTTTATTGAGTTCGCCATGCACCTGCATATCCGTGGTAGTTACCATCATATCAAAGGGCACACCGGCTAACATTTCATCAATGTTGCGATAGGTTTGCGCACCTACATTGTATTGTTTGTTTTGTGCCAGGGCACGATCATACTTGATGTCGCAGAGGCTTACTACTTCAATCATTTTTGAAGAGAGTAATTGCGGCAGGTAACGGTTGCTTACACTACCACAGCCTATGAGGGCTACTCTTAGTTTTTTTTCTTCTGATATGGCCCAGCTTTCCATGGAAGACACCAGCATTGCGGCGCTGGCAAGCGCTGTCTTTTTCAAGAATTCCTGGCGGGAAATGTTGTTCATAACAAGAAATTTTATCGTTAGTAATTTTTTTTGTTACTGGCATTTGTGCGTTCTGGCGTCATCGTTGTGTCACTCACCTGTACCGGTATAACATTGCTGACCTCGGCCACACCCTCGGTCCCTCTCCATCCTTCGACTTCGCTCAGGACGGGGAGGCCAGGCTTTTAGTTTATAATCTACATTCGTAATTAAGCATTTCAACTTTGTTTATCTAATCAACAATAACGCTACCAGTAAGCTTTTTTCTATCGAGTTTCTTTTGCCACTCCATCTTCCACATCATCTTTATTTCTATGATCGACAATAGCAATAACAGTAATGTTTTATTCAATCAGTTCACTGATTTACCATTTTATCAAAATCGAATTTGAATCGTTGTCAATCGTTACAATTTTTTGAACCTTTATTTTTTCAGCTGCTCTTAATGATTGGTAATAGCCGGCGTCATAAATATCCGAAAGGTATTGGAGGCCGTCAAGAACTTTTTCATTTTGTTGCTGGAGTTGTTGTGCTGTATTGTTGATGCTGATGCTGCTTAGATTCTCATCATACCCATGCAGTACCAGTTTTATCTTCTTAAAAACGGATTTAAAATTTCCTTCCTGTTTGCTCAACTGAAATTCTTTTGCCGCAGGATCAAAGCTGAAAGTACGTTTACAGAAACTGCCGTTTTTATAATCCATTGCATCACCCTGGTCTTCGTAATAAATAAAGGTGTTTTTTTCTGTGCCGTTGTAAAGGTGCAAATACAAGGTATCAGTAGGTACATCTTTAGATGATTGAACCACCGACTGCATGGGGATAATAGCAGATGCTTTTACATAGATAGGCAGTTGATAAGCTGGCACGTCTTCCTTCAATTCTTTTTCACCGGTTGATTTTTCATCAGTGTAGATATTGTACCAGTCTCCTTTGGGAAGATAAATCTTCTTTGTTGTTTCGGTGCTTGTTACTGGTGTTACCATGATATTATTCCCAAAAAGGAATTGATATTGGTAGGTGTTGTCATATATTTTATCATCATGCGGATAATTCAGCGCTAAACTTCTTGCAATGGGCATACCTGTTTGCGTAGCCTCATAAAAAGCAGCATACACATAGGGCAACAGGCGATAACGGTATCCAATAAACGATTTTGAAATGGCTTCGGCTTCATCTCCATAGGCCCACGGTTCACCAGCGGGGCCACCACAGCCCTTATGATTTCGGCAGAAGGGAGAGAAAACACCAACTTCAATCCAGCGCTTGTATAATTCTTTATTGCCATCTCCAATAAAGCCTCCTACATCATGACCACAAAAAGATAAACCGGAAAGTCCCATCTGGCTGTTTAATAAAACGCTGCTGAGCAAACCTTCATCACTGGCTGTGTTATCACCGCTCCATACAGCAGAATAACGTTGTACACCTGCAAAGCCGGAACGGGTTAAAATGAATGGTCTTCTGTTTGGTGAGTTTTGCAAAGCTGCTTCGTAACTGCTTCGGGCCATTTGAAAACCATACACGTTTTTTGCTTCCAGAGCATTGGCTTTTCTTCCATCAAAATCGAATAATAAATTATCAGGCAAATAACTTCCGGCAAGTGCTGGTTCATTCATGTCGTTCCAATAACCATGAATGCCATTATCGGGCAGCCACTTCATTTTGTCTTTCCACCATTGTCTTGTGTTTGGATTGGTGTAATCTGGCAGGTAACATTTAACCGGTGCAATTTCTGTGTTGAATAAACTTCCATTTGAATACTTGATAAACACATCTTTCTTTAAACCATCCAGGTAAGAATGATAAGTGGAATCAATGGCAACGCCTGGATAAACCGAAGCCGTTAGTTCAATGTTTTGTTTTGCAAGACTTGCAGCCAATGCAGGCATGTCAGGAAAGCGATTTTTATTTACCCTAAATGGTTGATAGCCCTGTTGATAATCTGCATCCAGCACTATACAATCCAATGGAATTTTTTTTTTTTTTTTAGTTTTTGCAATCCATTCCACTCTATCCTGCGGATAATAACTGCAGCGGCTTTGATGATAACCAATGCTCCACTTAGGAGGTAAATTTATTCTGCCGGTTAATGATGTATAATGTTCGATGATCTTTGGTACAGATTCATCATAAATAAAAAAGTAATCGGCATCACCACCATCCATGTTTACCGATGTGAAATCCGGGGTGGATAGTCCAAAATTGAAAAAACTTTTATAGCTATTGTTGTAAAACATAGCGTACAAAAGCTGGTGGTGAATGCCGATATATAACGGGATACTTATGTACATGGAAAGTCTTGGATCACCGTACTTGTAGGTGTCCGTGTTGTTAAGCGTAATGCCACTACCCTTTTTGTCTAAATTGCCCAATGCCTCCCCCATTCCAACAAAGCGTTCGCCTTCCTGTAATTTTTTATACACGCTTACTTTATCGCCGATAAAAGTGGTGCCAAAGCAGTCGCCTTGTACATCTTCATTGATGATAGCCCCTTTTTTATTTTTAAAGATGATCCTGAAGGAAGGTATTTTTTCTATTGTTACATCAATTGCATTGGTAGAAAGAAGGATGTTGTTTCCCTGTTCTTTTGTTTGAATATTGAAAGCCGTGATTTTATTATCAGCCAATGCATAGGAAAAATTATTGAATGATTTATTCTTTGAAACTCGTACCCGGATGATGTTATCAGAGTAAGCATGTATATCAAAAATGGCGGTGGCTGTTTTGCCTTCAATGCCGCCGGCGATTTTTTTGTAAGAGATGATCTTGCCGATGTTCTTTGTTTGAGCAAAAGAAGTGAATGACAAAACGATGAATAAAGAAAAAATAATGACGGGCTGCAGGATGGAAGCGGAAAGCCCGGTGAGGCGATGCAGCAAGGCCTCTGTGCCGTACTTGCAGCGAACAGCCTGAACCACCGAAGAAAAAAGTTTATTATGTTGCGAGCTCCAAATCATTTTTTGAAAGATGGCGATGTAAAACCTAATTTCTTCAAACCATTTTGTATATCCGGAATATTCATAAACAACTTCCACAATAAACCACTTCGATAATTTTCAATCATGGTTATGATGGGACCCTGGTCAATTGCAAGATGTGATTTTGCATACCAATTATGATGAATGCTAAAGCCATCCACGAAACCATATTTGCTCCAGATTTTATCACCAAGATTATAGTAGAAATATCGCAATGCTTCCATGCTTTCTTTAGGCGTATAAGGCATGGATGAAATAGCGGCAGTTGGTTGTATTACACCCCGATCATTTTCAGGACTGTGTGCTACATAACCTTTGTAACTATCACCGGCAGTGAGGCCCCAAACCTTATCACTGTAGCCTTTATAGTGATGAGGGTTTTCCATACAGTAGGCTTTTTGAATTAGTGTATGATTTCTTCCCTGTTCAAAATAATCATTGCCCAATGAATCTTTCAGGCCGTTTGGATTAATTCCCTGGAAGGTATATTGCTCAAAAAATAATGGGCCACCTAAGTCTTTATCATAGTTGCCTAACGGTAACGGGTAACCGTAATATTCTTTTCCATTTTTAAAACCGGGACTACCGGTCCATGTGCCATTATACACATCCGTTGAAATAGAATGGTATTGGGAAGATGCAGACATGATATACGTAATAAGACATTCGTTGTAGCCCCACACAGGGAAGTTCATATCAAAGTCATTACTCGGGCTCCAGTGCCAGTAGAGTTTGTTTTGGCCGTTCGTGTGCCAGTTCCAGTTAGCAGCACCCCACATTTGGTTGATGCGTTTTCTCAAATACACTTCTCTCGGCACGTCTTTATTAAAGTATTCTCTTGCGCATAAAAACCCCATTAATAGATAGCTGGTCTCAACAATATCAGCGCCATCATCCAGCCTGTCGAACTTGATTGTTTTACCCGTGCGGCCATCCATAAAATGCGGATAAATGCCGTGAAAGCAATCTGCATTAATTAGAAAGTCTGCGATCTTGATTAACCTTCTTACGGCTGTATCTCTTCCGATCCATCCACGTTCAACAGCCACAATGGTGCTCATGATGCCGAAGCCCGTGCCACCAATAGCGCCTGCATCCGGGCCGAATTTGGTATGAGAAAAATTGGGTTCATCCCAGGCTTCGTTGATATAATCCCAGTAATGCTCTGCTAAAACCGTGTTGCTTCTTTCCAATGCTAAACCACTGTGTGGATGAGCACCATGCCAGAAGAACCGGAAGGTTTGCTTTTGCACTACTTCCAGCAGTTGATCATCTGTTAGGTTTTTGATAATGCCAACGGGTGCAATGCTATCGGGGCCATCGCCGTATTTGCCTTTTGTAAGTGATAAAGATTTGCTTTGCGCAAATAGCATGTTCGCTGAAAAGAGAGTTATCGCCCCAATCAAAATCTTCTTCATCATATTTTTATTTTTTTATCAACCAGCTGTTTAAAGTGTTGTACGGAAACTCTATTACTATTTTATAAAAATCAGAAGCCATGTTTTTTACATCAACGATCGCCTTGCCATTTGCTAATGCAACCTGTTTTACCAAATTGTATTCATCCTTTTTACCTTCTTTAAAATGATTGGTAGTGCTGATATAAATTTTTGCTGTACCAGTTTTATTCCAGGTCTTCCAGCTTATTTCAATTGTATTGTTTTGGAGTTCTGCCTTTGCATCCGTTGCTGATATTGAACCAATCAATGAAACACCGTCAATCTCTCTCCGCTTTTCTTTTGGAATTGTTACCCTTAAATGCTTTGCTATGGTTGGCATAATGTCTACAATACCGAGATTGCCCTTACTAAAGTAGTTGTTCAAATCCTTAGCATTCGTTGCAATCCAGGTTGTTCGTTCTCTTTCACTCTGTCCACCATGGTGATAACCATTGTCTTCTCTTCCATGATCGGTGGTGATCCATAGCTGCCAGTCTTCATTAAAATTTTTTTGGCGGTAGTCAATGGCTTCCCACAAAGTTTTCAATTTATCATCCAGCAACTTTACAGCATTGGTTAATGAATCGCCATTGCCATGCCGATGACCCATTTCATCCGTATACTCTAAATACACCCATGATAAATCAGGTGCATCTTTTTTGATGGAAGCTGCTGCTGCTTTCACTACTGCATCATCAATCACATTATAGACGTAGCCATTCTTATCATGCGGATAGTTCACCGTATCCAGTTCCATTCCATCAAAAATATAATCTGGCTGGATGTTGCCTGCTGCGGCTGCATTACTGCCAACCAACTTTGTCCTGTTATCAATCCAGGTGGAATAAATGCCGGTCTTCTTTTCTGGATACTGCGTTTTAAAAAACCGATAGATGTTCCAGTAGTTGTAGTTGGGATCTTTAATATCATTGTCCCACACATTGTGTTTGTTTACCCAGGTGCCAGTAAGTAAACTGTTGTAACCATTGGAAGAAATGGTGGGAGTTTCAGAGTAAGCACCTTTATCGCCACCTACATGCGCTCTTGCATAACCGCCGTGTTTAGCAATTTCTTTTAGCGCAGGCATTGGCAGGCGCTCAATTAAATCAGCAGGAATACCGTCTGCAATTACAAAAACTGCCTTGTGTGTTTTTTGACCAACAACTGCCCCGGTTACAAAGAGGCATAAAAATAATATCACTGTATTTTTCATGAGGTAAATATAACGAGCCTGGTTTCGTCCTTAACAACGGATACAGTAAACTCGGCAAAAACGTCCGTTCAATTCCCGCTCTTGCTCCGTTTAACTGTACCGTTGCATGAAGGAATTCGAAACCAAAACTAAAACTCCGGTTTTGTGAAATTGA
>CAZDHQ010000097.1:0-9828 GCA_964505135.1 uncultured Ferruginibacter sp. | reverse complement strand
AGTATATACTTCTGCACCGTTTATATCATAAATTTTTATGCTTACATTTGTTTCTTTTGCCAGAGTGATATCGATACTGGTTGTCGGGTTGAACGGATTCGGATAATTCTGGCTTATTTTATATTCAGCCGGTGTAAGTGTTGGTTCAATACCAACAGTACTTCTTACAATTACTCTTTTGCTTGGTGCCCAGTTCCAGAAATCTCCGCCAGAATTATGCTGGATATTGGTTCCAATACCATTTGCAAAAATTGTATCAGTTCCGCCTACAGCAGGTGCTGTATAATTGAAATTAATAGTTGCTGATCCGCTAACCATTGTTATATTTGCATTATGTGTAATTTCACCATTGGATAAGTGTGTTGTATTGGAAACAACCCCTAATGTTCCTAACCTGGCTGCAATATCTAATCCCATACCGGTACTGCCGGCATGAGTTACTGTTAAAGAATATTGCTGTGTTTGGCCAATATTTAAAGTATCCGGACCGGTAATTGTAACAACCATTCCTGAAGTTGCTCCTCCATGACATGAGCATCCTGAGGTACTTGATTTAAGCGTTCTGCCTGTTCTTCCATTTTCATCACCATATAGTAAAACAGAAGATGCAAGGAAAACCACAATTAAAGCTGCAAAAATTTTTTTGTTTAGAATTATTGATTTCATAGCATTAAACCTTTCATGAAAAATTTAGAGAAATATTTTTAATTATAGTCTCTAATATCCTTTACAAATCTACTATATGAAAGAAAAATAACCTATGATTTAACTTAGCTAAAAGCCTGTAAAAATATGATAATAGTCGCTCATTAATTGTTAATAACAACAATAAAAAGTATCTACGGCTTTTATACACTTAACAGGGTATATCTATAAGTATAAAAAAACCCCCGATTCACATCGGGGGCTCTCCATCATCTGGGTTTTTTCAATTAACTATATTTTCAACAATCCAGATGCAAACACATAAGAGTGCTAATTTGCAAGGATTATTTCAGCATAATCATTTTCTTAACGTCAGTGTAACCGCCGGCTACTATCTTATAGAAGTATACACCGCTTGCTACCTGGCTGTTCATAGTGTTTGTTCCGTTCCAGTCAACTTCATATTTTCCGGCAGTGTATTTTTCGTTTGCCAGAACTTTTACAACTCTTCCGGTTATATCAAATACCACGATCGATACATCACTTTCTTTTGGAAGAGAGAATTTGAATTTAGTTGTCGGGTTAAACGGATTCGGATAATTCTGCGTCAGTTCAAATCTTTCAGGAACTTCGTAGGAAATCGTCTGAATTCCGATAAGTGCATTCCTTGAAGCTACCAGAGCATCAATAACATATTTTGCATTATGCATTCCGTATTCGCCGCCGTCTCTTATTGAGAGGTAGTTTATATAGGCTTTTCTTAATGTTACGTTATTTGAGTCTGCTGCAATTAACTGCCATGCAACTGAATCAACACCTACCGGCGGTAACTGCATTGCAAGCCTTGTTAAACAGCCTCTTACTTCCATTCTCCATGGTTCAATAGTACCGTCTGCATCGTAATCTGCATCTGCTATGAACTGGTCAAATCTGGTTTTTCCAAAATGACAACTCTGGCAGGCTTTTAGATGATCATAATCTGTAGCTTCATTGTGAAGGAATAATGCGTGTCCGCCGACTTTATCCCTGTTTGCTGCAGTTGTATCTGTTGGTGCCATATGACATGTTACACATGCATTCTGTAAAAATGCCCAGTGCTGAGTCTGCCTGTATGGTGCGCCGCCAAATGTTGCAAGGTTTTGACCTAAATAAAGATCACCTTGTGAATTATGATGCGGACCCCATTTGGAGCTGGTTACTCTTGTTAAAACGTACGTTGCAGTATTTCTTCTTGATTTATGGCAATCCAGACATGTTGCACCAGTTCCAACACCTGTGTAATGATAACCGTTTGCAAGTGTATCGCTTCCGGCAGGTCTTGTCCTTAAATTAGCAGTATTCGGGCTTCCATGAGGATCGTGGCATGTTGCGCATGATACCATTTCATGTGATGCCTGTGTTTTGCCGTTTGTATTGGTAGCTACGCTTTTTGTGAAATTAACATAACCCTGTCCGTCATGGCATCTTATACAGTTACCAAGATCGTTCGGGGTAGCATAATTGTTCTGTGCAAATGAATTGCTCCAAACAACGTTTGAGTGTTTTGCATTTTTCCATTGTGTAAATATTGGTGCATTTGGAGGTGAATCATGACACTGTCCGCATGTACCGGCATTAACTGATTTCATGATCCTGTTCGTATCGCCGCCGCCAAAAACGTGTTCACTTCCGGGTCCGTGGCAGCTTTCACAGCCTACACCTGCAAATGGTGCCAGTGTGGGGAAACGGTTCTTTATTGTATCCCAGTTGCCCGGTTTTGGTGGAGAGTATGAACTCCAGTTCCATCCCAATTCCTGTGCTTTATCATCAAATCCGTTGTTACTTGCTACAATATTATGATCATAACCCATTGTATGGCATTTAAAGCAGGAAGGTCCAAACCCAGAGTTTGTTGTTGATATTCCTGTCTTGAATGATGTTGCATGTCCGGTGACTTTCCACCTGTTAAAAATATCCTGGAATTCAGGTGTTGTACCGTGGCAGCTCATACAATTTGGGAAAGCAGCAGGAATATTATCAAATCCGCCTGTGCCAACAAATGTTGAGGCATAAACATCAACTGTAGTATCTTTTGAGCCAGATGATGTTACTATTGAAACCTTTACCTGGTAATTACCGGTAAGATCTGCTTTGAATTTTTGCCATGTCGGTAAGCCGGTCAAACCCACTAATGTTGCTGTTGAGCCTGATGGTTTGATAAGCATTGTCCATGTTGCAGTCTGTATTGAAGTTGTATCTCCAAAGTTCCATGCTCTGAAATATACATAAGTTCCTTTTGCAACGGTCCTTAAGCCGCTGGCTACTGTTGAGTCTCCTGTGAATGCAGAATTAGTCGCAAGCATTTGAGGAGTTACATATTCTGTAACAATTTTTACCCTGGGTGCTCCAAAAACTATTCCTGTGCATAAAAGTACAAACAGTAAAAATGTCCCTGTCCGTCTCATTGTGATTCCTCCTGATTTATTGATGTAAATTATTTTCATTTTTTTAACTCTTTGACTAATATATATTCAAATAGCGTGCCAAAAAAATTGGGGATAACTGCTGTGTTTTGAATATGTTTTATAGTGGATGGGGTCAAATTACACACCACCCCTTAAAATTTTGCTGAAATTGAGGTTATTCATGATTAAGGTCATAGCTTTACATGACTTTTATCATAAAAATATATGACTAACATATTTATATTTGTAGTAAGAAAATCAATAAAGATCCTGTGTTGGATAATCAGTCTATAAAAATATTGGTTGTTGATGATGAAGTTAATTCTACAGTTCTGCTGAAGAAGGTACTTGAAAAAAAAGGATTTTCACCTTCAACAGAAAATGACAGTACAATTGCTCTTAAGCGGATTGAAAATGAAGATTTTGATATCATTATTTCTGATCTGCAGATGCCGGATGTAAGCGGTAATGACCTTTTAAAAGCCAAAAAAGATGACACGCTATTCATTATGATAACAGGTTTCGGTTCTATCGATTCAGCTGTTAAATCAATGAAACTGGGTGCCTATGATTACATAGGCAAACCCTTTAACCTCGAAGAATTCATACTTAAATTTGATAAAGCTGTTGAGAATATTAATCTTAACAAACAGGTTGCAAACCTTCGTTCACAGGTAGATGAATCATCTTCTTTCAGCAGTATTGTTGGGAACAGCAGAAAAATGCTGAGGGTTTTTGAAATGATAAAGAACGTTGCACGCGCTGATGCCAATGTATTAATTGAAGGCCAAAGCGGTACCGGTAAAGAGCTTGTTGCCAGGGCAATTCACCACAACAGCCCAAGAGCAGACGAACCATTTGTTGCAATTAACTGCAGTGCAATACCTGATAACCTGCTTGAAAGCGAGCTATTTGGCCATGCAAAAGGGGCTTATACCGGTGCAATTGAAGCGCAAAAAGGGGTTTTTGAGCTTGCAAACGGAGGTACACTCTTGCTTGATGAAATAGCCGAGATGCCATATAACCTGCAGTCAAAATTACTGAGGGTAATTGAAACCTGGGAAATAAAGCCGCTTGGAAGTGATAAGGTTAAGAAAGTTGATGTAAGGCTCTTAAGCGCAACAAACCGGAATATGAAAGATATGATCGAAGAAAAGAAATTCCGTGAAGACCTTTTTTACAGGATAGCAACTGTTTCTATTTCACTTCCAACGCTTGATGACAGAAAAGATGATATCCCTTTACTTGCAGATCATTTCATAAAAAAAATATCTGAAAAAAATAACAGGCATGTTGCATTGAATGGAGATGCTATTGAGCTTTTAACTCAACATCACTGGCAGGGGAATGTAAGAGAGCTTGAAAATGTAATTGAGCGTGCTGTAATTTCTTCCGATACAGATCTTCTGGGTAAACATAATTTCAGGTTCCTTGTATCAAACGGAAATGATGAGGAAAATATTTCCATGGGAGGCAATCTTGAATTAAAAGATCTTGAGAAAGTTCACATTCGAAAAGTGCTCGAAGAGAACGGATGGAATAAACTTCAGGCAGCAAAGATACTTGGCATCGACCGCAAAACCCTTTACAAAAAAATTAAAGAGTACGAACTGGAATAGTTTTATTTCTAAAAATAAAGAATAAAAGATTCGGAAATATTTATAATTTGTGAGTGTAAAAATTCATTACACAAAAAAAGGGGAGTCATTGAATGACTCCCGTAAATTATATATAAAACAGCTAGTTAACTAAAAAGTAATTATTTTCTCAAGTCAACATTGTACATTACCCATGCCTTCATTGAAAGAAGCATTTCCTTCCATCCTGCGTTGTTCATAAATGAGCTGTTAATTCCATCGTCATCATTTTTATAACCTTCTTCTGTGACAGAAACTCTTGTCTTTCCGTCAACTTCTTCAAATATAAAGGTCACGTTAATATCATAATTGACCTTGAATCCAGGCCATGTGAAAGCAACTTTTTTGTTCTCTTCAAATTCTGTTACTTTTATTTCTGTTTTATGCTCACCCCATGACCATGTGATCTTATCTCCAGCTGCTTTAATTGGTGCGCTTGCAGATGTAACGAAATATTTAGTTAACATTTCGTTATCAGTGAATGCTTTAAATACTTCATTGATAGGTTTTTCTATCCTTACTGCTACCTGGAATTTAATTTTTTCCATTTTGGTTTTCTCCATATTGTTTTTAAATTGAATCAAATAGCTGCTCCATCCCGCTTCATATTTCTTTACCCATCTTTCGTAGATCTCCTGGATAGGGAGCGGGTTTATATAATTCCACCTGTTCTTGCCTTCCCGTTTTATGATGATAAGGTTGGCTTTATCCAAAATGTTCAGGTGCTTCATTACTCCGTATCTTGAAAGCTTTTTAAAATGCCGGCACAGGTCACCGGTTGTCATTTCTTTTTCGCGAAGCATATCAAGTATCTTCCTGCGAGTTTTATCCGATAAAGCTTTCCAGACAAGTTCCATATTTTTACATGTGACTATTTAGTCACATATAAAAATAGCAAATGAAAATGCATTTGTCAAGAGAAAAATGTAAATTAAATCAGTAAATTTTTATCCCCACTCATTCCCCTAAAAAATCATCAATTTTGTAGATATTTTCCACATTAAATCTGAAATCATTTAAAAAAATGATGTAAATCGGTTAAATTATGGCACGTTATTTGTATCATATATAGTATAATATTATACTTAAATGAATAACTTCAACATACATATACTGAGTTTAAAATCGGAAATCTGCTCACTTATCAGGAAAACTCTTGGTTCGGAGAGATATAAAATTACATGTACCAGCGGTGAAGAAATTAATGATAATTTTATTGAAGGGTTTAAAAAAGAAATAGACTGTCTTGTGCTGGATAAGGATATTGATTTAAAACTGACAAAAAAGATCAAGCAAAAATTCAATTCTATACCCATTATCTGTTTACCCTCACTTGGTGCTGAGCCAAGGGAATCAGCAGACGTAAAATATATGTCCGAGCCCTTCAAGCTGAGCGAGCTTAAAGTTGCTATCGAAGAAATATCAGAAAGGGTGAAATAAACGTTTACCCGTAAAATGAGAACTCTGCAAAAAAATATTTTTCAAATTCTCCTGCCCGTTATCTTAATTGGCGGACTTTTGATATTTGCAGATAGTTATTCAAGGATTTCAAAAGGTAACACTGATATCTGCTTCTCGTGTCATGAAGATAAAGATCTTACCATGGAAAAGAACGGTAAGAAGGTTTCTGTATTTGTTAACCCTGATGTTTACAAAAAATCAGTTCACAGTATTGCTGAATGCGAAGACTGCCATGAAAATTATAATCCTGATGAGCTGCCACATTCAAAAACGAAAAAGGAAATTAATTGCATCGGTTGTCATGAAAAAACAAAGAGCTTATCTGGTAATGTTCACGAAAAAGTAAAATGTTATGAGTGCCATGGTAAACATGATATAAAACCGGGTAAAGAATTTGCAAAAGATGAAGCCAAATCGTGTTTAAGCTGCCACAAAAATAAAAATATCCAGCATTTTTCTGAAAGCATACACGCAAAGAATAATGTTACATGCGAAGGCTGTCACGGTAAAGGCCACGAAATAAAGAAAATTTCAAAGAACGAAGTATCCGCAACATGCGGTAAATGCCATGGGGAGCATGAAAAGAATTTCAACAACAGTATCCATATGACTGTATTGAAAAAAGGGAACAAGGAAGCTCCGACTTGCACAGATTGCCATGGCTCACATAAAATTATTCGCGGAAAGATCTCTGTTGAATCACAGGCTTGTCTGAACTGCCACTTAGATGAGAAGAAATTCCCTGGTGACCAGCTAGGCTCTGCTAAATTTGTTCAGCATTACAAAACCAGTATACACGCATCGGTTGAAAAAGAGGGTCTGCTTGAAGCAGCCGGCTGTGTTGACTGCCATGGCAACCATATGATTCAGAACCAGGATAATCCCAAAGCTTCCACCAGCCGTGCAAAGCTTATGGAAACATGCGGCAAGTGCCACAAAGAAACAGTTGAGCATTTCAAAAAATCCAAACACGGGCAGGAGCTTACCAAAGGAAATGAAAAAGCACCTACATGTACAGATTGCCACGGTGAACATGATATCCAGTCTACATTGCTCTCAAATGATTTCACAAAACTGAATTTAACCGATAAATGCCTCACATGCCACAAGAACGGCAAGATACCGCATAAGAATTTTAAAGGTGAAGAAGAATTGATTTCCGGTTACCAGAATAGTGTTCACTATCTTGCGCTGAAGAACGGAAATTTTGATGCTCCAACATGCTACCAATGCCATGGTGCCCATGAAATGGAATCTACTGAAAATCCCGATAGCAGGATAAGCAAGAAAAATATTGCAACTACATGCGGCCAGTCAGGCTGCCATGTGAACCAGCTGAATGATTACACAGGAAGCATACACCAAATTGGTGTAAGCAAAGATAATAAAGATGCACCGACATGCAATAACTGCCACGGCAATCACGGAATAGTAACAAAGAACCTAGATAACAAGCTTGAAAAATCACGTGACCTGGTAAAACTCTGCAGCAACTGCCACAGTTCTGTTGAGCTTGTAAAAAGGAATGACCTGCCGACACAGGTTACAGAAACTTACAGTGAAAGCTTCCATGGTCTTGCAACACGCGGAGGAAGCAAAGAAGCTGCAAACTGCGAAAGCTGCCATGGTAACCATAATGTAAGGCCATCAACAGATTCACTTTCAACAATAAATAAAAAGAACCTGCCGCAAACATGCGGAAAGTGTCACCCCGGTGCAACAGAAGTTCTTTTTACCAAAAAGATACATTTAACAAACCTTGAAGAAGATTCACCGATAGTTTTCTGGACATCAAGATTCTATATGTTCATGATATTCGGTTTGATCGGCTTTATGTTACTGCATAACATTCTTGATTACAGAAGGAAAAAACAGCTTTTAAACAAAGAAAAAGATTCTAAGAAAAAATGAGCAGTCCGGATAAATATGATGATATAAAATATTTGAGAATGAGCCTATGTGAAAGGATACAGCATTTCCTTCTTTTCACCAGCTTTATTACTCTGATACTGACAGGCTTTGGATTGAAATTCCCGGAGGCTTTCTGGGTAAGATGGATAGTCTATATAATAGGTGATCATGCATTTGAAGCAAGAGGAATTGTACACAGGATAGCATCAATAGTAATGATAGGTGCATCACTTTATCATTTATATTACATTTTATTCACTGCAAGGGGAAAGCAGTTAGTAAGAGATTTCCTGCCGTGCAAACAGGATCTTGTTGATTTTAAGGATTCAATGTGGTATTTATTAGGCAAGTCAGATGTAAAACCAAGGCTCGGCAGGTTCAGCTATATTGAAAAAATGGAATACTGGGCTGTGGTATGGGGAACGGTAATCATGGGAGCTACGGGATTTATTCTGTGGTTTGAAAATACCTTCCTTAAAATTGTTGGTACAACAGGTATGGATGTATCAACAACAATACATTATTATGAAGCAATTTTAGCATCACTGGCAATACTTGTGTGGCATTTCTATTTTATATTCATTAATCCTGATGTTGCGCCTATGAATAAAGCATGGTCAAAAGGATATTTAACACGTCACCAGATGGAAAATGAACACCCGCTTGAGCTTGAAAAAATAGAGAACGAACAAAAGGCAAAAAAAGTTGAAGCTGAAAAGTCAGAAAAAACAAATGATGAAGATGTCGATTCAGAAATAAATGTAAAAGATGACAAAGAAAATGATACGGGTAAAGAAGTGGTGAATAATACCCCTGCTGAAACTGACGAAGTGAGTAAAAAGGAAACAGAGTAGAAACTATTTATTTGATTTATATCTGTATAATTTTAATTTGGTAAAATAATATCATGAGTGAAGAAAAAACGAAGGAATTAAAACCTGTAAAGTTCTTTAAAAAGATAAGAGGTTACAGAAGATTTATATTGTTTACAGGTATATACCTTGGATTGTTTATACTGCTTTTTGCAGCTTCGGCTGAATATACATCCAGGCCGGCTTTCTGTCCAACATGCCACTACATGGAAACATTTTATCAAAGCTGGAGGACCTCGGCGCATAATAAAGTTGATTGTGTTGAATGCCATTTTGAACCGGGACTTTCAGGAACAATTAAGGGCAAGCTGAACGGGCTTGTACAGATAGTAAGCTATGTTTCACAATCATATAAAAAACGTAAACCATGGGCAGAAATTCCCGATAATACATGTGCGCGCTCTGGATGTCATGAAATGCAAAGCATCAAGGATTCAACTTACAATTATAAAGGTGTTAATTTTTCACATAAGAACCATCTCCAGGAACAGCGAAGAGGCAAAACCCTTAAATGCACAAGCTGTCACTCACAGGTGGTGCAGGGCTCTCATATAGAAGTCACAGAAGCAACCTGCTTTACCTGCCATTTTAAGAAGTCAGATGACCCCGAGCATAAATATGATAAGCTTTCTGACTGCAATACATGCCACAGCTGGAAAGATAAGACCAAAGAGCAAATGGCAAGCTACAGGTATGACCACACAGGTGTTGTTGAAAGCAAGCTTGCCTGCAATGACTGCCACTCCAATGTTATTTCAGGTGCCGGGAATGTTGGCAAAGAGCGATGTTTCCAGTGTCACTTCGAAACCGAGAGGCTTGAAAAGTTCACGGATACAAAGCTGATGCATGAAACACATA
>CAZDHQ010000096.1:0-9860 GCA_964505135.1 uncultured Ferruginibacter sp. | reverse complement strand
CCCATATTTACTGTGAATGCTTTGCCGGCAGTACTGTACACCATCAGGTAATCATTGCCCCTGGTGGCCTGTATGCGTTCTGCTGCGGCGGTGTTTTGGTCTTTAATGATGGATTGATCTGGTACTCTTTCAAGCAAGGGGAATGCTTCCATTAATTTTCTCACGTATTTCATTTGATTGGCACCGGGTAAATCCATTGCTTGCTGCCAATACACATGCGGACCGTTTACCGCTTCCCTGTTGGGTGAATACATCTGCCAGATATCATGACAACCATAGGTATGCCCAAAGGCACCTGCAAACAAATCTAAGTATGCAGACCTTCTTACATCCAGCGAATTGGAAGTGCCTAAATTTTTTACATCAAAACAAACGGGATGATCTTCATAGATCGGCTCTGCATCCATCACGGGTTTAGTAGGCTGCATGTTGTAAACAGCTTGCATTTTATCATACACATTGGCATCACGACAATGCCCGGTTTGAAATAGATGAAAATCTATCCAGCTATCGTTTTGAAAATATTCTGCTGAGCCAAAACTGTTGGGCTGGGGATGAAAACTGATGATTGCTTTGTTATTGGTTGCTTTCTTAATCGCATTGCCCATGGCACGCCAAATAGCTTTATCTGCATCACCACGGGGTATGCGGTCACCACCGAGTATCCAGATGATATTGGTTTTATCTTTATAACGGTTCGCTAACCATGACGCATATACGCCGGCATTTTGTTCGTTAAAAATTTCTGGTCCGGCGCCCCATTTGTCTTTAAAAACTTTATCACCCCAGGTAGGTAACAGCCCAATATTCAGATGGTATTGATTCGCTAAATCAATCAGCGTATCAACAAACAAAAAATATTTTTCATTGGGCTTTGTTGGATCATCATTCATCAAGGGCGTTTCACCGTTGGCGTTAGGAACGTGCAACCCATCAAATTCCGCCAGCACAACAGCCTGTATTACCGTAAAACCCTGCTCACTTCTTTTTTTGAAATACTGTGTTGCTTCTTCTTTATTTAGGCGATGAAATAATTCCCAGCCGGTATCACCCAGCCAAAAGAATGGTTTACCATCTTTTAATAAAAAACGCTTGTTGCTGCTTACGCTGAATTGTGCTGATGCAAACAGCATGGTAAACGAGCACAGGATGATGGTAAGTATGGATTTCACAAAACGTTTCTTTTTTTAAAGTATTCAGTATGCGCTGTGTCGTTACTTACGTGTCATTCATACTTCGACTTCGCTCAGTATGATGATAGGCCATACTTCGACTTCGCTCAGTATTGTCATTTACCCGGCAGTGCAAATGCCATATATACATCACTGGATGCTGTTCCCATCTTTCCGCCGCCACATGCGATAACAATAAACTGCTTACCATTTACATTGTATACAGCAGGTGTTGCAAAAGCGGGTACCGGTAACCGGTACTCCCAAAGCAAATCACCGGTGCGTTTATTGAAAGCCCTAAGCATACCATCTTTTGCTGCGGCGATAAACAATACGCCACCTGCAGTTACCACAGAAGCGCCATAGTTCTCAACACCGGTTGGTTCCTTTGCATTCTTTATCCTGCTATCATTGCCCAATGTCTTTTTCCAAACATATTTACCTGTGTTAAGATCAAGTGCATTCAGTGTGCCCCATGGTGGTGCTATGGCAGGCAGCCCTTCTTTACTTAAAAACTTATCATAGCCCCTGATGGTGTAAGGCATTTTAAAATGATCATCCAGTTTGCGGCTTGTATCCGTGTAAGGTTTTTCCTGCTCTTTTTTGTTTTCAAGAATATAAGCAGCAATCGCTTTTCTCTCGGCTTCTTTCAATTGTTTGAATGCAGGCATCATGCGGCGGCCGGTTTGTATGAGTGTATCAACCGACTGCATAGTGTAGCGCTGGTTTACTGTAAGAATAGAAGGGTAGTTGCCTGCGCCTTTTCTATCCACGCCATGACAAGACATACAGTTGGTTCTAAACAGCCGCAAACCTGCTTCACCAGTGTTTTCATGTGGTGCAGGTTTGTTGGTAATATCTATTGCCTTAAAATCCCATGCCATCTCGTTGGCATTTACATAAAGCATTCCTGTTTGTGGATCAAAAGTAGGGCCACCCCATTCAGCGCCACCATCAAGGCCTGGAAAAATAATGGTGCCTTTGGTAGTGATAGGATCAAATATATTATCATGACTTGAAGCAGCAAATCTTTTTTTCACATCAGCCAAAGATGAATCAGGTAAATAAGGATTCAAATCATTTTCTGTTAAAGACTGTCGCATGAAGGGTGCAATCTGCGTAGGGATTGGTTGTGTAGGCGATAACTGTTCACCCACTAAATCCGTTACTGTGGGTACCGATTTCTCCTCCACATCATAAACTGGTTTACCAGTTTCTCTATCAAAAACAAACACAAAACCAGACTTGGTGGTTACGGCAACAGCCTTGATATCCTTACCATCTTTTTTTATATTCACCAGCATGGGAGGAGAGGAGAGATCCCTGTCCCATACATCATGATGCACCGTTTGAAAATGCCACTTACGTTTACCCGTAGACGCATCCAGTGCTAATATGCAATTGGCAAATAAGTTGGCGCCTTTTCTTTTGCCACCGTAAAAATCAAAAGATGCCGATCCCGTAGAAGCAAACAAAACGCCTGCTTCACGGTCAAGTGTTAAACCGCTCCATGCATTGGCCCCGCCTATGTATTTATACGCTTCTTTGTCTTCCCAGCTTTCATATCCTTCTTCACCGGGATGCGGTATGGTATGAAAAATCCATTTCTGTGCGCCGGTTTTGGCATCATAGGCACGTATATGACCGGGAGCGGCCTGCGGACCTTCATCTACCCGTGTGCCGGTGATCACTAAGTCTTTGTAAATAACCGGCGGTGAAGTGGATGTTACAAAAAGATCATACACATCCTCTCTCTCAAGCCCTTCATGTAATTCCACATATCCCTTACCGTTATTAAATGTTTTTACAGGTTTGCCAGTGTTAGCATCAATGGCATACAACTGTGAACCCGCTGTATAGAAAATGCGTTTGTCATTGGCTCCATCTGTCCAGTAAGCTACGCCACGGTTATTATTCAAAATGAATTGTGCTACCCTGTTAGCTATTTCAACAGAATCATTTGGATTGAATACCCATTTTTGTTTCCCTGTGGCAGCATCTATGGCAAATAGTTTTAGTTGTGGTGAAGTTCCATAAAGCACTCCATCAATTACAATAGGATTGCATTGAATCTGTGAATGTGCCGCTGTATCTGCATCGCCGGTATGGTATTCCCACGCCACCTGCAGTTGTGTTACATTGGAAGTATCGATTTGAGTTAATGATGAATAATGAATGGCTTCATCAGAACCTTTGTAAGTAGTCCAGTTGCTGTAATCTTTTTTGGGTTGGTTGGTTTGGCAGCTAAACAACAAAACAATAATAGATAAAAACAGCAATTGTGTTTTTCTAAAAGCAGTGATCATATACAAGCATTGTGTATTGGTGTAAGCGAATTTACTTAAACTTAAGACTGGCAAAGAAAAATTTTTATTGATAAATGAAAGCTATGTTTGTATACTTAAACAATATCATTTTGCAATGATTGAATATAAAATTGAAAAACAATTGAGCGTAGAGGAATTTAAGGAAGTATTAATTAATTCCACCTTAGGAGAACGCAGACCCGTGGCAGATATAGACCGTCTAAAACAAATGCTGCAGCATGGTAATTTAATCATCACCGCCAGGAATAACGGAAAGTTGATTGGTGTTTCAAGATCATTAACTGATTTTGCTTTTTGCACTTATCTCAGTGATCTTGCAGTAGACAAAACCTACCAGCACCAGGGCATTGGTAAAGAATTAATCAGGCAAACAAAACTGGCCACACCAAAAGCCAAATTGATTTTGTTATCAGCACCTGCTGCTATTGATTATTATCCAAAGATTGGCATGCAAAAACATGATTACTGTTTTTACATTGATGATGTGAAGGAGATTAAATGATGCTTAATCCATCAAAAAGATCGTCATGGTTTTTGGTCCATGTGCGCCCAGTACCAGTGATTGCTCAATATCAGCCGTTTTAGATGGCCCTGCAATAAATAACCCAAACGCATACTCGCTTTCACCAATGGCTTCATAAGCCTGGTGCATATTGTTTACAATATCTTTTTTGTTCAATACCACGGCCAGGTTTTCACAGATGAATGGCAATGCTCTTGTTTTAAAAATAGCATCCGTAACCCATACAGCGCCGTTCTCTGCTACACCCATCATGGTAGGAATAATGGCCAGCATGGTGTCATTAAGCAGGGTAGGAGCGACTGTTGCATCCAGTTGTGTAAAAGGCAAATCACTAATAGTTGTTACAATTTTTACATCATTGCTAAACAGTTCATTGATGTATTGAGTGATCTCCTCATAGCTGCTTACAGCGATTACTTTTGAACCAATGCCTTCCGTCGTTTTTGTAAACGCTGCTGCCTTGTCTTCAAAGCTGATGGCATTAATTGCTTCTATTGCTGGAAGAATTTGTTGTGGCGGTAAATTCGTTTCGATTGCCTTTAATATTTTTTCCCTGCTATCCATTCCGCTGTTGTTTATACCATTCTGTAAAAGATTGTTTGGGCGGTGCCGGCAAATCTCTTTGCTTGTACCATGGATTCAATTTGTTGTTCATCACAAACGGCACCAGGCGCATAGCCCATCTTGCAGCCTTGCCCGCTATGTTAAACAAAGATGGTTTGCCCAATGTAGCTGCCATTGTTTTCATCGCCACAGTTTTTGCCGCCGGCGTGTAACCTTCTTTAGTTAGCACCTGCCGCCATTGATAGAGCTGCTCATGTATATCAATTTTTACCGGGCATACATTGCTGCAACTGCCGCAAAGTGTAGATGCAAATGGCAGATCTGCATTTTTTTTCATATCAAGATTGGGCGCCAAAATCGCACCAATTGGTCCTGCAATGGTACTGTGATAACTATGCCCGCCGCTTTTCCTGTACACAGGGCAGGTATTCATACAGGCGCCGCAGCGGATACATTTTAATGAATTGCGAAAAGCTTCTCTTCCCAGTTGTTTGCTTCTTCCATTGTCCACAATCACCACGTGTATTTCTTTTCCGGCTGCAGGTTTTCTAAAATGACTGGAGTAAGTAGTTACCGGTTGACCAGTTGCACTTCTTGCCAACAACCTCAGGAAAACGCCGAGGTGTTTTCGCTGTGGAATAATTTTTTCAATGCCCATGCTGGCAATATGCACATCCGCCAGGTGTGTTCCCATATCTGCATTTCCTTCATTGGTGCATACTACAAACTCGCCTGTTTCAGCCACCGCAAAGTTTACACCTGTAAGTGCCACCTTGCTTGCTAAAAAATGTTTACGCAGGTTGAGTCTTGCTGCATGCGTCAATAGTTTTGGGTCAGCGCAACCTTCCGGTGTACCGAGGTGTGTAAAAAACAATTCTCCAATTTCTTCTTTTTTCCAGTGAATGCAGGGGAGTACAATATGGCTCGGATGTTCTTTTGCCAACTGCACAATGCGTTCACCTAAATCGGTGTCCACCACTTCAATATTATTTGCGGCGAGGTAATCATTCAATCCGCATTCTTCTGTAAGCATCGATTTGCTCTTCACCATGGCGGTTATTCCATGTTGCTGAAGTATGCTGTGTACAATCTGGTTGTGCTCTGCAGCATCCGCCGCCCAGTGCACTACCATGCCATTCTTTTTTGCCTGCGCTTCAAACTCAATTAAATACTCATTGAGATTGGATAATACATTATGTTTTATCTGGCTCGCCGTATCTCTTAGCTGTTCCCATTCCGGCAGGCTCCAGGCAGCCCTGTCTCTTTTCTGCCTGATCCACCAGAGTGTTTCGTCATGCCAGTTTACCCTAGCTTCATCTTTGTTGAAGCGTTCGGCCAGTTCAGGATGTGTGAGGTTATTTGAAGTCATGTTATTTTTTGATACAAGCTTTAGTTCCTTGTGGCATCATCGTTGCGTCGCATTACTTTCATCTGCATACCAGTGTGGGGCTTGCCCTCATTTTATTTTTATAATGCCGCCCCGCTGAGGCTCAGATCATTTTTAAAATTTCTTTTGCTACCAAAATGTCGCCCCTACAGGGCTTTGGGTTGGTAGTTTTTTAACCCCGTCAGCGGTTGAAAACCCTGACGGCGGTTTTGCTGAGTAAAGCTAGTTAAGTACAAGTGAGTGACACAACGATGCTAAGTACAGAACAAATGTCAGGTGCTAAATTATTCTCCACTATTCAATATCTCTGCAATATGCTTCACCTGTATCTTGCTCTTCTGCCTTTTTAAAATACCTTCCAAATGCATCAGGCAACTCATATCAATACCGGTAATAAATTCTGTATTGTTTTTGGTATGATCTGCAATCCGATCCTTTCCCATCTTGGCACTTACGGATTCTTCTATCACACAAAACGTACCGCCAAAACCGCAGCATTCATCCACCCGGTCAATGGTTACCTGCTGTAATCCATCCACCATTTTTAATAATTGTAAAGGCTTGGAAAAAGGCGGTGCTACCAACTCACTCATCTGTGAGGTATGCAGGCCACGCTGGCCATGGCAGCTCTGGTGTAGACTCACCCGGTGTGGAAAGCGGGCATCCAGTTTTTCTATCTTTAATACATCTGTTAAAAATTCTGTGAGCTCATACACATTGTTCCTGATAGCAGCAGCCTTGTCTTCCTCCTGCGCATGCAAATGATGCTTTACATGCAGCGTACAACTGCCCGAAGGACATACGATATAATCAAAGCCGGAAAAATTTTTTACAAATAGTTCATTGCAACTGCCGGATAAGTGCTCGTAACCGGAGTTGGCCATTGGCTGGCCGCAACAGGTTTGGTTGATGGGGTAACTAACGGTGCAGCCTAAACGCTCCAGCAACTGCAGTGTGGCAATGGCCACCTGCGGATAAAACTGGTTTACATAACAAGGTATAAACAATCCAACGTTCATATAGGTTACTGGAAATTGCTTTTAATCAGTCAATGTGATCATCATTATTGTTTAACAGCTTCAAACTCTACACCCAGCAATGACATTTTAATCTTCATCACTTTACCATCCGCATCTCTTGTAAAAGTTACCGGTGAACCATTGGGTGCAGTAAACTGGTCTTTTGTATCTTTCACAGGTTCTAAAAAACCACTGTTTACCCGGAGTGCTGCGAAGAGTTTATTGTTGTCAATTTTTATTTCAACTTCCTGCTCGGTGCCATTGCTTGTTTTGTAACGACCAACATAGTCGCTTAAATTAAAAGCGGTGGCTGTGCGGCTACCCTGCGTAACAGTGAAATGATAAATACCTGAGCCAACATCCACCTTAATGTATTCTCCTTCTTTACCTCCCACCTTGATATCTTTTGAACTGCTTACTGGTAAATTATTTTCAGCAATGCTGGCAATATCAGCAGCAGGAATAAAAATAGTGGCATGGCTATTGGCAGGCACTTCCACATCCATTGTCAATGTGGTTTTATCTACCTTCCAAGATGCAGCCGCTTCCCCATAGTAGGTTTTCAATCTTGCGGAAGCAAAACTAAAATCACCACCAATATGCGGCATTACTTTGATGTGTTTGTAACCAGGCTCATCATCATAGGTATCTAATCCCACCATCTTGCGGTACATCCAATCACCTATAGCACCATAAGCATAATGGTTAAAGGAGTTCATACCCGGTGTTTGAAAACTACTGTCAGGCTTTTGTCCATCCCATCTTTCCCAAATAGTAGTAGCACCCATTTTTACAGGATATAGCCATGAAGGATAAGATTCCTGCAGCAATAATTGGTACGCAACATCACTATAACCAAACCTTGTGAGCACATGGCACAAATACGGAGTGCCAAGAAAACCTGTGGTTAAATGCGTGCCATAATTTTTTATGTTGGTCACCAATCTTTCCGCTGCTTGTTTTCTTAGGCTTTCTGGCAACATATCAAAATTGAGCGCTAATACATAGGCCGTTTGTGTACCTGATACCAATCTGCCCGATGCTGTTATATATTCCCTGTTAAACGCCGATTTTATATCCAGCAATAATTTGGTATAAGCCGTGGCGTCTTCTGTTTTGCCCAACACTTTTGCAGCATTAATCAGCAGTTGTGTAGAGTGAGCATAAAAACATTGGGATATTAAATACTTATCTGTTACAGCAGAGCTGCCATCATTATCATCATCGGGTCTGTAAAATAACCAGTCGCCAAAATGAAAACCACTGTTCCATAAATTATCATTGGCTACTTTACGAATGCTTTCTACATAAGCCTTCATGCTGTTGTATTGGTTGGCCAATAATTTTTTATCACCATAAGCCAAATACATATTCCATGGTGCAATGGTAGCCACATCAGCCCAGCCAGCACTGTTAACCGCATTAATGCCCAAAACATTTGGCACTACAAATGGTACTTTGCCTTCTACCTGGTCTGCTTCTACATCTTTCAGCCATTTTGCAAAGAAGCTGTTCACATTCATATTGAAAGTAGCCGTTCTTGAAAAAGCCTGTGCATCACCCGTCCAGCCAAGTCGTTCATCTCTTTGCGGACAATCTGTTGGCACATCTAAAAAGTTCCCTCTTTGTCCCCATTGGATATTATGCTGCAGTTGATTGATGAGTTTATTGGAAGTAACAAATGTGCCCGTGGTGTCCATATCAGAATACAAGGCCACGGCCACAAAATTGTCTGCTTTTAATTCGCCTGGATAACCTTTTACCCTTACATATCGAAAGCCCTGCCATGTAAAGTGTGGTTCAAAGATTTCGTCACTACCACCTTTTAGTATATAACTGTTTTCTGCTTTTGCAGCACGCAGGTTATCTAAATAAATATTGCCTTCCTTATCGAGTACTTCAGCATGTGACAATGTGATTTTATCACCGGCTTTTCCCTTTGCCTTTAATACTACCCATCCCACCATATTTTGTCCAAAGTCTAGCACTTTATCGCCGGCCGGCGTAGTGATAATTTTTACGGGTGAAAATGTTTCATGCTTTTTTACGGACTCATTCACAGTCGCCACCAAAGTTGTCTTAGTAAAATTGGCAGTTTTAACAGGCAGCCATTGTTCAGCGTTATATCCGGGCAGTGTCCAGCCGGTTTTTTCCAGTCTTGCATCAATGGTTTCTCCATTATAAATTTCTGAATAAACAATAGAGCCTGTTGAACATTTCCAGGTAGAATCAGAATTGATGGTAGCAGTAGAACCGTCTGAATACTTAATGTTGATTTGGCAAAGCAGTGCAATGTCTTTACCATAGTAATTGATGTTGTTGGCAAATCCAATAATGCCACGATACCATCCATTGCCCAATATCACACCAATGGCGTTGGGCCCGTCATTCATTAATGAGGTAACATCATATACCTGGTACTGCAGTCTTTTTTGGTAAGCTGTCCAGCCTGGTGTTAAGTAGGCATCACCTACACGCTGGCCGTTAATAGTTGCTTCATACATCCCATGTGCCGTGATGTAGGCAGTGGCAGATTGAATTTTTTTATCAGTAGAAAATTCTTTCCTGAAATAGGGGCTTGGCCGCATCACAGAATCTTCTTTGTATCCCGGAATTATCCATTGTGCCTTCCATTCATTGATGCTGAAGAAACCAGTTTGAAAATTGGCTTCACTCCATTCAGATGGTTTTTCTGAAGCATCCCAAACCCTCACTCTCCATTTATATTTTGTATCACTGTTTAAATCGTCGCCCTTATAATATACATGCACCGAAGAGTCTGACATTACCTTGCCCGTTTTCCAAACGGTTCTGTTGGAAGTTGTACTAACAATGATTTCATAAGCTGTTTGAACCGTATTCCTGTTG
>CAZDHQ010000095.1:1608-9875 GCA_964505135.1 uncultured Ferruginibacter sp. | reverse complement strand
TCTTTTAAGTAAAGACGGTAGAAATTATTTTGAGTTAGGGGGTGGTGTTACGCCAGTTATAATAAGTGGTGGCGACATAGATGGTAGTTTCTCCGGCACTTTTGGTCATCTCAATTTTGGTTATCGTCTTCAACCAAAAGAAGGAGGCTTTCTTTTTAGAGCTGCTATTGTTCCTGTATTTGGTAGTGGTTTCTTTTGGCCATACTACGCAGGCGTTTCTTTTGGCTACAAATTTTAAGAAAGACCGAACAGGCTGCACGTAAAATAGTTTAAAGCTTTATTTTTAAATAATGTAAACATGCTGTATGAAAAATAAAAGCTTGCTATTGTTAGCAATAATATCCGTTTGCAATTTTTGCTGTGTTGATTTGTTGGCACAATCAAAAAAAGCAACTGAGCAATCTATTCCTTCTTTTAAACTTATTCCCACAGAAAAATTTTACTTCAACAATTTTGTTGACTGCAATATGGCGGAAGCATGGGTGGCTGATACATTCCGGCTATTCTCCGGCAAGTATGGAGAAGATACTTTGTGGGGCAATGCAAGAGAGTTAAAATTTGCCAGTGGACTGCATCCTGATGAAGCATTTAGCACGCCTGCTGCCGGTTTCATAGAGCCCAATTTACCTAAGAATGTATTGCCAACAGAACCGGGCTTACATGGCGCCATTTGGTTTGAAACTGTTTACCAGGATAAAAAAGATGCCAGTGGTAAAACATTGTATGCAGTGTACCACAATGAAAATTACCCCTGGAATTTTCCTTACAATGAAAAAACCGGTGAAGGATATATTGATAAAAACTGGCCAAAGGGTATTACTGGTGAACAATCTCCTGCTGCTGTATGCCGCATCGGTATCATGAAGAGCACCGATGGTGGCTGGAGCTGGCAAAACAAAGGTATTTTTTTAGAAGATAAGCAATCAAGGATGATATTAAAGCCACACAATACAGCCCATGTATTTGCAGGTGGTGTAGGTGATCCTTCTGCTGTTGCTGAAGGAGATTATCTTTATTTATTTTATGGTGAATACGGTTACCCTGGAGCCTATGATGAAAAAAATTACAATGCAGAAAAAGAAAGAAAGGGACAATGCATCAGCGTAGCAAGAATTTTATTAAGCGATTTAGATAATCCTTTGGGTAAGGCCAAACGCTGGGATGGCAAGGGTTTTAATGCCCCTTATGATGGTACTGGTAAACCGATTGCTTCCATACAAATTCCGCCGGGTGAAGGCGGTGGACCGCAATCAAAACCTGAAGGTGGTTTTCATTGGGGACCATCTGTTAGCTGGAACACTTATTTAAATTGCTGGGTAATGATGATGGGAAAATCCACCGGTGATTCATGGGCAGGCAGCAGCATTTACATCTCCTTTAATAAAAACAAAGACCTTGGCAAAGGCACTAACAGTCAGGCATGGACGAAACCCAAAATGGTATTAGACAGGCCGGGCTATTTTTTATGGTACCCTTCTTTACAACCAATGAATACCGAGGAAGACATGAAGAATAAAAATACCTGCCTCCGTTTAGGAAAAAGAGCAAGGCTGTTTATAAAATACATTAAACCGGAAAAGAGTGAATACCTTTCTGAGTATATTGTTGAGTTTGAAAAATAGTTTCGGGACGCTACAGGCGACCTGAATTGTAAAGAACTACAAGTTATGGTTCAGGTAGCTTAAAGCGCCACGCCCCTTAGTGCTTCAACAAAATAATCATCACTGATCCTGCAATCATTATTGCAGCACCAATTAATTTTTTACGAATATCTTTTTCACTAAAAATCCGGTGGCCAAGTATTACACTTACAATCACGGATAATTGAAATAACGCCAACGCATATCCCACCGGCATATAATCAAATGCATAGTTGGTAGTAAGTTGCATAGTGCCAACACAAGCAATCAGCAACAGATATTTTGTATAAGATTTACTGGCCAGTTTGAATTGTTCAGCAATATTAATCTTATAAAAAAGTAGCAACAAAAAAGAGAAGCAGGCACCAAAACCGCACCAGCTAATAAAAGCAACATTCACCGAAGATGCAGCAATGGTCTTCTTTACAAATACCGCTTCAATCGCAGTCAGTATCATTGCCCAAATCCTGAATTGTATTTCACTTCGCTTAAGTAATGCCCAGCTAAATTTTTCTTCGGTTGTATCTAAAATAAAATAGCTGCCGTAGATGATCAATGCGACACCTACCAATCCCCACACATTCGGAATTTCATGCAGTAAAAAAACACCGATCAACATACTCACCACAGACTTATATGCATTGATAGGTCCTAATACAGAAAGATCACCTTTCTCTAATGCTTTTACCAAAAAACCATTCCCCAATGCACCAACAATACCTCCCAACAATGAATACAACCAAAATGCAGCAGGTAACTGCAGCCATGAAATGCTAAACATAAATGGGAGACAAACAATCGCCAATAAAAAATACGTCAGAAAATTTACCGCCAGCGGATGATTGTTTTTTGCTGTCAATTGTTTTTGAAAAACATTGGCCAGAGGATTTACCATGATCCTCAGGAAAACAGCAATAACAGTAAGCAGTGTTTGTATCAACAATCAGATTTTATACAACAAAAATACTGAGAATGAAAAAGGCTGCCTTGCAGACAGCCTTCATTAAAACAATTCAACAAATTATTTCTTTTTTATTAATTGCATTTTTTCAGGATCCCATTGAATGGCGGTATCCTGGTTATAACTATCAATACAAAGCAATGCTGGTGCAGCAGCCCTGTAACCAAAGGTTGCATCTTCGGCCACCGTGCCACCATTGCGGATGGCATTAAAGAAGTTTACAAAATGATCATAAGGTCCGCCCATATAATCTTTTTCTGCGGCAAATGTATATTCCTCAGGAGGTAGGATTCTTTTGCGATCACTAACAGGCTTACCAGCCTTTTTCATTTGCTCAATAAAGAACGGATCGTCAGAAGTTTGTTCTTTGTTCCTCTTTAATGTAACGCTATCCCAGGTTACATCCATGGAGCCTTCACTACCTACCAGTTTCAAATAAGTAGTGCCACTAGTGCCATCAACAAAATTGCAACGCAGGGAAAGATTGAAAGGCGCATGTGCTTTGCTATCCGGGTAATCAAATGTCCCCAACAAAACATCCGGTACTTCACGGCCATCTTTCCAGTAACGCAATCCACCTGATGAATAAATTTTATTTGGACCAAATGAATTGGTTATAAAATGTAAACTTGAAAACAAATGCACAAACAAATCTCCTGACATACCAGTACCATAATCCCTGTAATTTCTCCAGCGGAAGAAACGCATTGGATCAAAAGGACGCTTGGTAGTATTGCTGATATAAGTATCCCAGTCTACCGTTTCAGGTGTACCATCTGCTGGAATTGGATATTGCCATGCACCGGTAGGAGAATGCCTTGCCCAAAAACCTTCTGCATAATTCAATACCCCTATTGCACCATCTTTCAATAATTCTTTTGCTTTTTCATTACCCAAAGAAGAAACGCCCTGGCTGCCCACCTGGAAGACCTTGCCTGTTTCTTTTTGTGCCTTGATCACAGCAGGCCCTTCTGTAATATCATGTACCATTGGCTTTTCGCAATACACATGTTTGCCTGCCCTCATGGCATCAATAGATATCTGCTGGTGCCAGTGATCCGGTGTTGCAATGATTACTGCATCAACATCACTGCGGTTTAAAATTTCTTTATAATGCCGTGTGGTGAAAATATCAGCACCCCATTTTGTTTTGGCATCTTTCAGGCGGCCATCATATAAATCACAGGCTGCTACAATTTTTGTATTGGGCACTTTTAATGCAGTGATTACATCCTGCGTACCCATACCCCCGGCACCAATCAACGCTATGTTGATTTTGTCATTTACCATTGCCGGGGTTCTCTTCAATGATTGCTTAAATACATTTTGCTGGTTTTCTGCCGCCAGCGCATTGGCTCCCACAGTAACTCCCGCAGAAGCTACTGCCATTTTTTTTAGGAAATTTCTCCGTGATGAAGAGGATCGTTCATTTTTCATTTTTGACAATATTAGGTGTGTAATATAAAAACAAAATCAATTCAGGCCACAGCTTAACAAATTATAGTTTTTAAACAAAGGATTTTATTCCCCACTAATACTGAATTAGACTTTTACAATAAGGATGCTCACACATATTGAAGAAGCAATTATTTAGAAGATAAGGGGCAACGCTGGAGATGTTTTAATATTTATTCAGCCAGTGTAGTTTTCAATAGAGATCAGTAGTTTGATTCATTTGGCACGTCATTCGTTTTGCTTGCATAAACACTTCTTTATGGCTGATGAAAAAGAGGATGTTATCAAGGCCAATATCTATGCTGAAAGACCCGGGAACACCGTTAAGCCAACCATTGTTACAGAACCTTTGCCTGCAGCGGAACATGTAGAGAAAGAAACGAAAGAAAAGCTTACGCAAACAATAATCTTCCAAAATTGCATGTGCATAAGCAAACGGCAGATAGTCTTGCAGCACATTTTCAATAAATGATAAGCGTTTGAATATTGGATAAAACTGTTATGCTTAGAAATCATTTTAATCAATAATATTTAGGATCCAATGTTCACCATGGCGTCCCTCAAGAGGATCGCTTTTGTTTAGTATGAGGTTGATGTATTTTCTTTATCTTACTGCTTGTTTATTTACTTCAATTAACCAACGATGCACACGCCATTCATTCATCGAAGAAAATTTATACGCAATACAGGACTTACTTTATTAAGCAGCAATCAAATCATTTCTGCTTTTGCAGCGGATAACAAAGCACTACCTTCTATCGCACTTCAGCTATACACAGTACGCAACCAAATAAAAGAAGATGCTGCCGGCACAATAAAAAAATTGACTGCATTGGGTGTAAAAACAGTAGAAACTGCTTTTTGGCCTGCTGACATCACACTGGATAAAGCAGCAGGCTTATTGAAAGATGCCGGGCTTGCTGTTTGCTCCTGTCACATTGAATTACCAACTGATGCAGAAAGCCGGAAAAAATTCCTTGACATTGCTAAAGCATACAATTGCAACAATATGATATGGCATGGATGGCCTGAAGACAAGCGATACAGCAGCCTGGAAGGAACAAAGGAGCTGGCAAAAATTTACAATGAAGTAAATCGTTTTGCAAAAGACAATGGTTTACAGTTTGGCCTGCACAATCATTGGTGGGAGTTTAGAAATAAAGTGGATGGAAAATTTGTGTACGAGATGCTGCTCAGTGAACTGGAACCTGATATCTTTTTTGAGTTAGATACTTATTGGCTAAAAGTTGCCGGGCATACACCTGCTGCTATTGTTAAAAAGTATGGTAGCCGGGCACCGTTTCTTCACATCAAAGATGGCCCTGCAAAGTGGGATGATAAATTACCGGAAGATATACCTGAGCCAATGACGGCTGTTGGTAAAGGCACACAAAATTTTCCGGCCATAGCAAATGCAGGCAGCGGTAATACCAAGTGGATGGTGATAGAAATGGATGTGGTGGCTACAGATGTATTCAAAGCCCTAGAAGAGAGTTATGCGTATTTGTTGAATAAGCGGCTTGCAAAAAATTAAATGGCATTCGTAGAACTAATTACTTATACAATAGATCTATAACCGGGTCTCCTGCTTCATTTTTTTGGCGTGATTCTTTTATTGCATATGAAAAACGTATTGTATGAAAAAGATAATCGCACCAATTTGCAAGCCTCAGCTGCCTTTAGCCAGGAAACATCTGCTGCTGAAATAAAAAATGATGCAAAACACTTTCTATCTCAACCATGGGGGCCGTAGGTAGCGTAATCCTGCTCATTTTATTGATTGCAATGTTTTCAGGCGGGGTTAAAAAGCAGAAACAAATTATAAAGACAACTGTAATCAAAGAAGAAGAAATAGTATAACAATCTCATCACTGCAATATAGCTTTTATAAACCTTTTAGCCGTCCTCTTTAAACGGTTAAAAGGTTTTGTTTGTTTCTATAAATGTCTTTTTATAGATTTACTTTGTAATCCTAATTGCAGGTGCAGTTGTTGTAAAGCCTGTGTTCAAGCTTACAATAAAAGGTTTTTCTTACAGTATCCTTTGTTTTGTTTGTTGCTTATAAAAAATCCGTAATACAATGAATGGTTCACTAAGAATATTATTGCTGGAAGACAATGATGCAGACGCAGAAATATTACAGTTCTTTTTGCGTGCAGAAAAGCCAGACTGCCTTTTTAAAGTGGTAATGAACAGAACCGACTTTATTAATGCACTGGAAACATTTAAGCCTGATGTAATTCTCTCCGATAATACGTTGCCGCAATACAGCGCTACAGAAGCTTTAAAAGTGTTTAAACAATACAAGCTTCATATCCCCTTTATTCTTGTTACAGGTACTGTTTCAGAAGAATTTGCCGCAGGCATTATTAAAGCAGGTGCAGATGATTATATATTAAAAGACAGGCTGATAAGGTTACCAGCCGCCATCGATTCTGCGATTGAAAAAAAACGCATTGAAGCGGAAAAAGAAAAAGCAGAATCCATCATTCATTTTAATGCCAACCTGCTGAACACGGTGGGGCAGGCAGTAATTGCTACCGATACTGAGGGCACAATTCTTTACTGGAATAAGGCTGCAGAAGCATTGTATGGATGGACTTCGGAAGAATCGATGGGAAGAAATATAATGGAACTTACACCGTCGCTGCAAACAAAAGAAGATGCACTGCAAATAATGCAATCACTAAGTGAAGGGAAATCGTGGAGTGGCGAGTTTGTAGTACAAAGAAAAGATGGCAGCCTTTTCCCGGCACTGGTAACAGATTCTCCACTATATGATAAGCAGGGAAATGTAGCCGGTGTTATTGGAGTATCAATGGATATTTCTGAAAGAAAAAAAGCGGCAGAGGATTTATTGCTGATGCAGAAAAAAATCACTGATCAAAAAATACTGGAACAGAAAAAAATATCAAGAGCCATCATTAAAGCACAGGAACAGGAGAAAACATATATCAGCCAGGAGCTGCATGATAATATCAACCAAATTTTAGCAGGTGCCAAGATGTATTTAAAAATGGCAGCTAAAAAGAATGACCAGCTTTCGGAACTACTGGCCTATCCTATTGAACTGCTGGATAATTCCATTGAAGAAATTAGAAGACTTACCTATCGTAAGGTAGCGCCACTTAATAATATCAACCTGGAAGAGCAGGTATTAACGCTGCTCCAAAGCATCCGCCATACAGAAGACATCAATATTAATTTTACCTGCAGTATACAGGATGAACAGGTTCCTGATGATATCAAACTCAATATCTACCGCATCATCCAGGAGCAACTCAACAATGTCATTAAACATGCTTCTGCTAAAGCAGTAGATATTGACATTATAGGTAGTAATGACCATATTTCACTTACTATAACAGATGATGGAAAAGGATTTGATACGGGCAAAGAAAGAAAAGGCATTGGCCTCACCAATATTATCAACAGGATAAAGTCTTATGATGGCAGCATACAAATCATTAGCCAGCCCGGCGAAGGCTGTACGTTAAGGGCTCGTATTCCATTGCTTTAAACAACAGCGCTCTCCACAGCACTTACAATTACGCTGCAGGAAAATTGTCACCAATCAATTTCCTTGTAATTGCAGTAATACGGGGAGAGCGTGTTTATATTTATAAGACCGCTACCGATATAAATCGAAACAAGTAAACAGATGGTTGCTTTTAATCTAATCTAATTTACTGACACAGTTTTATGGTGGAAGTATTTTTGGTGGACATCTGGATTTTGTTCACTTTGCCAGCCGCATCATAATACAAAATCAATATTCCATATTTTGTTTGAAAAGCATCCCATGCAGCATCTTTCATTTTGGGATTACCTAATATCCTGAATAGGCCATCTCTTTTAACGCCAAGCAATGCCGGCGCCAACGCACCTTTAAACTTATCCCTGATTTCGATATAATCTCTCTCGGTAAAAAAATAAATATCCCTGTCTTTGTAAAACACACCTCCGCAGGTACTGCCATTTGTCTCTTCCGTCTCGCTGGTAAAACAGGGAAATAATTTCTTTATTTCCCCGGGAGTAGAGATACATTCTAATCTTTCGTTGATTAATCCTTCTAATAAGTCAACAGATATTTTTGGGCAAACTGGCGTGCTGGTAAGTTGGGCGTCTGTAATCATTGATAGACTGACAAAAGAAAGCAGTAATAAAAAAGTTTTCATGTTCAAGAGGTTTGTTTGCTAATGGTGCAACAG
>CAZDHQ010000095.1:0-1598 GCA_964505135.1 uncultured Ferruginibacter sp. | reverse complement strand
ACCTTGCTAATTAGTGGCAAGGCTGATTTATAATCGCTGAAACCGTCATTTGTAGTTGCTTTTATAAGCCGCTTTTCCCAAATAAATGTGAAATTAAAGTCATATGCACTATTGCCTATTCTTTTTAAGTTTTGCTGGCATAGTTTTGATAATATCTGAACAATAATACAATCAGCACATGGAAACACTAACAATAAAGTATTGGCAAAAACTTTTTTTCGGATCAGGTAAAGAAGAAAAAGTAGAGGCAAAAAAAACCTTTAACAGCGGAAAAGACTTTAAAAAGCTTCATGGAAAGATTATTAATTACCGGCGCAACAGAAAGCCCGAGTTACTTTAATGATATGGACTCATTGAGATTAATAACAACAAGTTTACAACATTCAGCAAGCCTATTTACTACTGATAGCGGTAACACTGTTAGCACTAAAGGCAGAACAAAACGGCAATGGCAGCGGCTCACATACCGGATGTGCTACTTTAAAAGTTAGGCCAAGTATTTGGGCAATTGTTGCTGCCAATTGTTTTTGATATACTTGTTGCCGCACCTTCGCCTCACCTTCGGCCTTCACGCCTGCACCCAGCATAGCAAGCCATGTTTCCCCAGATCCGGCAATCCAAAAGCCATGTGTTATCCAGTTATTCTTTTTCCGGCCACGGCCGTGGTCTGTAGTAATGATAAAAGTGGTATTGTCTTTATAAAAGGGATCAGTCTGCACATAATACCACAAATCGGCTATGAATGCATCTGCCTGGTGAATCTTTTGCAGGTAGGCATCATAATGGCCTTTGTGAGCAAACTCATCACTCTCTCCTAAACCAAGATACATCACCCTGGGATGCTGTTGCTCGATATAGTTCCTTGCGTATTCATATGTAAGCAAATCGTGCCTGGTTTTACCTTTTACATTTACTTCGTCCTGCACCTTGTTGATGGTAGTATCAAAGCCCGCTGCATTCATTATATTCTCGTACCCAGCATTTACCAGGGCAGCACTGTCTTGCTCATTTAGTATGAAAGGCATCAATTCCCATGAACAAAATGCTGCCACTTTTCCTCTATAATCCGGCTGTTGATTTAAATAATTCAGCACATTTGTGTGGCGGTTGTAAATGGCAAGATTAGGTATGAATAACAAGTCTGCATAACCTGTGAAAATTTCTGCATAGCCGGGATAAGATATCTTATAAAAATTAGCAACATTTACCTTGTTATTAAAAGTTCTGTTGCCCATGAGTAATCCGTCATTTGCTATTACGGACCAAAAAAATGGCAATAACTTTTGCCTGTTCTGCAAGGTATCGCTACTCCAGAACTGGCGTAACATAAGGCTGGTATCCTTAACATACTTGCTGTTGTTTAAAATCTCTCTGTCTGCACCATTAAAGATCTCCTGCCACCTTACACCATCCATTGTAATGATAAAAACATTTTTTGCAGGCTGAGCAATACATGCAAAAAAAGCAAACGGTAAAACAGATGAAAGAAGCCACTTCATGGATAAGAACCTGGTTAATACAAAATCAGTTATGAATTTTACAAAAGCCATGCCTTTAAAATTCTAAACTTTTAAGGCTGTGTGCGGTGGCCTTATTTC
>CAZDHQ010000094.1:0-9915 GCA_964505135.1 uncultured Ferruginibacter sp. | reverse complement strand
AATTATAGCTCAGGTAGTGAGCAGTGGGCGGAAGAGGCCGCAAGAAGTGGCCTTGAAGTTGACCAAATAACAGCTAATCCGCAATATGCCTATGGAACCTCCCCTGCTATTTACACTTATTTAGTGGATACATTCAGGATGAATAATGGAGATCTTGTATGGAAAGGCTTGCCGGAGTTTATTTTGGGAAGTGGTAGAGCTTTACTACAGGAAAAAGAGATCACAACCAAAGGTGGTTTGTATGAAATTGGTTTTGGCTATGCTTATAATAACAATGATAAATTGATGATTGGAATCAGCGCTTCTATTCCTATTCTGAACTATAAAAGTTATACTTCTTATAGGGAAAGCGATACATCTGCTGATGCTGACAATAATTTTAATTATTACAAATACAATTACAATTACAGCACTTCGGGAGCTGGCATCAATGTAAGGCTTGGTTTGATATATCGACCTGTTGAACATATTCGCCTGGGCGTAGCAATTCACACACCTACTTATATGTTTGCGATGAAAGACAAACTTAGTGCTGATTTGGAAGCAGACACCGAAGGCTATAACCAGGTAGCATCTGTAAGTTCCAATACGTTCACCAATGGACAGCCCGGAGAAAGCAAGTACACCATGCTTACGCCATGGAAATTTTTAGTAAGTGGCAGCTATGTATTTAGAGAAGTGGAAGACGTAACAAAACAAAAAGGTTTTATTACTGCTGATATTGAATACAGCGGCTACAGAGGCTCCAGGTTTTATTCTGCTGCTGCAGAACCAACGGTGGATGAAAACAATTATTATAAAGCACTTAGCCAGGTGATTAAAGACCAATACAAAGGCAATTTTAACTTCCGTGTGGGTGGTGAATTAAAGTTTAATATAGTGATGGCAAGACTAGGTTTTGCTTATTATACCAATCCGTATAAGGATAAAGAGTTAAAGGCAAACAGGATGATTGTTAGCGGTGGTTTGGGTTATCGGCATAAAGGTTTCTTTATTGATCTTACTTATGCTCATGCATTTAATAAAGACGTAGATTTTGCTTATCGTCTTGCAGATAAAGCCAATACATTTGCTTCTATTAAAAACCAGCGTGGCAATGTGGTTGCTACTGTTGGGATTAAATTTTAAACTGCAATGAAATATTGGTTTTGCTTTATTGGTATAATTATATTTTCTTCCTCTATTATAGCACAGAACATTGCTGATGATTCTATAAAAGAACAACTTACCAAAAAATTCAAACCTTTTTTATCTCCAAAAGAAACTGTATTGGATACTGCCATGGCAGATTTCAATAAGGATGGACTGAATGATCTTGTTATAGTTGCCGAGGATACATCTACTGAAGAACAAAACCGTTCACTCATCATCTTAAGTAATGCTGCAAACGGTTTTACTGTTGCTGCAAAATCAAAAGCAGCTGTATTGTGCAAATCATGTGGCGGCGTATTTGGTGATCCTTATTCCGGCATCAGTTTTAATAAAAATGTGTTGAACATCTATCATTATGGGGGCAGCAACTGGAAATGGACAAATAATTTTACTTTCCGGTTTCAAAACAATCAATGGGAATTGATTGGCATCTCCAACGATTCTTTCTTTAGCGGTGATGACTGCAACGGCGAAGGTGTAGGAATTGCAGGACAAAATCTGAAGGAAGTAAATTTTAGTACAAAAAAAGTACATATCATAAAAACCAAAGAGACTAACTGCAAACCTTATTTGAATAAATGGTACATACTAAAGTCTTTCAATAAGATTATGCTAAATGATTTTGATATTGACAAGGATTATTTTGAAACGCTGAAGTATTAACTATCGTTCAAGTTGTAGCGAATTCTTTATCACGGCAAGCACTTCCTCAAAATTAACTCCACACCATTTTATTGCTTCATCTTTTTTAAACCAGGTCATTTGCCGCTTAGCATAATGTCTTGTATTTTTTTTGATATCATCAACGGCCTGTGCCAATGACATTTCATTTTTAAGGTAACTGAAAAGTTCTTTATATCCTACAGTTTGCAGCGCATTTAAATGTTGATAAGGCAATAGGTGCTTCACTTCATTCAAAAGCCCCTCTTCCATCATCTGGTCTACTCTTTTATTGATTCTATCATATAACACTGCTCTTGGTAACTCGAGTCCAATCTTAATGATATTGAAGTCTCTTGTTTTTTTTCCCCTTTTTTGAAATGTAGTAATGGATTTGCCTAATTGCATTACTACTTCAAGTGCTCTTAATAAGCGCTGAGGATTATGTATTTCACCTTTCTCAAAATAAACAGGATCTAATCGTTTCACTTCTTCCTGCAACCATTCAATTCCCTTTTGCTGGTATTGTTGGTTTAACTGCAACCTCAGCTTCTCATCAATAGCAGGAATAGCATCCATGCCTTCGCAAAAAGCTTTTGCGTATAAACCGGTGCCACCCACCATTACGGCAATATCCTGTTGCTGGAAAATAACATTGATCTTTTCCAAAGCATATTGCTCAAATAAAGCAGCATTCACTGTATCATGAATGCTGTGTGAGTTAATGAAGTAATGCGGCACCAATGCTAATTCTTCAACGGATGGCTTTGCTACTCCAATGTTTAATTCTTTAAAACACTGGCGGCTATCGCAGGAAATAATTTGAGTAGAGAAATATTGCGCCAGTTGAATGGCTAATGCAGTCTTGCCAACAGCAGTTGGGCCAACGATTAGTATACAAGTCTTGGTCCTGTTTGTTGCAGGTATTTTATCAATGCTATTCATCATCGAGTTTGTGAAGAACTCTTTGATTTAAAAATTAATGATTAAAATTCATCACCACCGCCTTCTTCGGCTACGCTGTCTTCTTCAGAAGAAGTAGCATTTCCATCCTCATCTTCTTCGCTAAAGCCTTCCAGCATAGAGGCTGATGTGAGGTCGTATTTTTCTTCCATCTCTGCCAGGCGACTGTCTACAAGCCCCTTGGTACCATACTGTGATGGCGCAATGCCTTCCACACGTACGCAGGCTGGATAGGTAAGCTTTTTGTTTTCTTCTTTGTCCACATGTATCAGCTCCACTTTAAATGTCCAGAACTTGTTAAAGTCGTATACATAAATAAACTTCTGGTTAGGATCTTTTATCTCTGTTCCCAAATTTGTTTCAGACATTATTAAAGGATCCACCTTGTAAGTTTTGTCTGCATATTTCTCTAATGAAATTTCACGTCCCCTTACCCAGTTATCATTGCTGCGATAAAAAGTTGCTTTATGCTTGCTATCAAACTCGTAACTCTTTAAGATACTCAGATGCAGTTCTTCAAAAGTCTGTGTATGACGTATCACTACATCCCTGTAAATGCTCTCATCTTCTTCCCAGTATATTCTGAATTTTAATATTGCCATATAACGAAATTACTAATTACTAATAAGAAATTACTACGCAGCAAAAGAAAGTTTAGCAGCACATCATTCATCATCTTTAGTAAGCCCTTCCTGTATGCCTAACTCCTTTGCTTTTTGAATCATAAAAACAAAAGCAGCATCGTATTCATTGGGTATCACACCATCCAATATTGCTTCTCTTATTGCGTTCTTTATATCACCCACTGCACGACCGGGTGGCAACTTAAAAGTTTCCATAATCAGTTCTCCCGTAATCGGTGGCTGCCAGTTACGCAGTTTATCTTTCTCTTCCACTTCGGCACATCGCTGCTGCACCATCTCAAAGTTGTCTAAATAGCGTTTTACTTTTTGCCGATTCTTTGATGTAATGTCTGCTTTGCAAAGTGTCATCAATGCCTCAAAGTCTTCACCTGCATCAAATAATAATCTTCGTATAGCCGAGTCCGTAATATTTTCTTTTGTAAGACTGATCGGCCTGAGATGCAGTTCCACCATCTTCCTTACAAATTTCATTTTTTCATTCTGTGGCAGCTTGAGCCTGGTAAATATTTTCGGCACCATCTTACCTCCTACTACTTCATGCCCATGAAATGTCCACCCATGGCCGGGTTCAAATTTCTTGGTAACAGGTTTGGCAATATCATGCAATACTGCTGCCCATCTCAGCCAAAGATCATCGGTATTTTCTGCAATATTATCTACTACCTGCAGCGTATGATAGAAATTATCTTTGTGACCTTTACCATCAATGTATTCAGCTCCTGCCAACTCCGTCATTTGCGGAAAGATGATCTTAAGCAAGCCGCTTTTGTACAACAGATCAAATCCAACAGATGGTTTTTTACTTAGCAGTATTTTATTGAGTTCATCAGCTATTCTTTCACCACTTACAATTTTTATGCGCTGTGCATTGTCAATAATCGCAGCAAAAGTGCCTTCATCAATATGATAATGTAATTGCGATGCAAAACGAATGGCCCTCATCATACGCAGTGGATCATCACTAAAAGTTCTTGCAGGCTCCAGCGGTGTTTTAATTAGCTTCTCCTCTATATGTTGCAATCCACCAAAAGGATCAATCAGTTTGCCAAAATCATTTTTATTGAGGCTAATGGCTAGCGCATTGATAGTAAAGTCTCTCCTGTTTTGATCATCAACCAAATTACCCGGTTCTACTTCAGGCTTGCGGCTATCAGAGCGATAGCTTTCCTTTCTTGCGCCTACAAATTCAATTTCAACATCGGTAGTTTTTATTTGTGCAGTGCCGAAATTTTTAAAAAAATTTACATCGGGCCTGGGATTAAAATGAGCCGCTACTTCTTCTGCCAACTGTATACCATCTCCAATACAAACAATGTCTATATCCTTTGTTGGTCTGCCAATAATTTTATCTCTTACAAAACCTCCAATTAAGTAACACTCCACATTCAACTTTGCTGCAGCCGCAGCAATTTTGTCAAAGGTTTCCCTTTCTTTTATTGAACACGCAATATCCATAGCCGCAAAAATACCTTATGCAAATCATTTTTTACCTGTACAAAATTTCCAGTTACTGATAAAAGCCGCTATTTTGTAAGTCCTTTTGGTTCGGCATTATAGTTGCCCTTATAGTAATTCACTAAAAAAACAGGTAAGCCAACCAGCAAACTTGACATTTTGACTAATAGCATCAATTAATGAATAAGAAGTTTTATTTGCAAAGACCGGAAGAAGACATGGAGTTTATTCCAATAATCCCCCTGAATGAAGAAGAGTCCGGAGATAATGAACTGCAAAGCATTCCAACCGAAATCCCCCTACTTCCTTTAAGAAATACGGTACTGTTTCCCGGCGTAGTAATTCCGATTACCGTTGGTAGAGATAAGAGCATAAAGGCTGTTACAGATGCCTACAAGGCTGACAAATTGATAGGTGTAATAGCACAAAAAGACAGTACCATCGAAGAGCCGGAAGTAAGCGATTTAGAAGAAATTGGCACCATCGCAAAAATCGCCAAATTGATTAAAATGCCGGATGGCGGCACCACTATTATAATCCAGGGTAAGAAAAGATTTAAAGTAGACGAGATCACTGCGGATGATCCTTACTTTAAAGCAAAGGTTACTTTGTTAGAAGAGGAAGTGCTGAAAGACGACAAAGACTTTGATGCAATGGTAAGCAGCATTAAAGATTTGGCTTCCCAGATTGTGAGCATGAGTCCTAACCTGCCAAGTGAAGCAGCTATTATCTTAAAAAATATTGAGAACCCTTCTTTCCTTATACATTTTGTAAGCAGCAATTTGAACAGCGATATTAAAGACAAGCAACGCCTGCTTGTAATTAATAACATTAAAGCAAGAGCTGAATTGCTTTTGAATTTAATGCATACAGAGCTGCAGTATACAGAGCTGAAGAATAAGGTTACCAATAAAACAAGAGCAGAGCTGGATAAGCAGCAGAGAGAATATTTTTTGCAGCAACAGATGAAGGCCATCAAGGAAGAGTTAGGTGGCGATAATGTGGCAGAAGTAAAAGAGATGCAGAAAAAAGCCGAAACAAAAAAGTGGACCGATGCTGCAAAAGAGATGTTTAATAAAGGGGTAGAGAAATTAGAACGCATGCATCCAAGTACACCTGATTATTCTGTTGTGTATAATCATCTTGACTTGATGCTTGACCTGCCCTGGCTGGATTATACAGAAGATTCTTACGATTTAAAAAAGGCAAGAAAAATATTGGATCGTGACCACTATGGAATGAATAAGATCAAAGAAAGGATTTTAGAATACCTCGCTGTTCTAAAATTAAAAGGCGATATGAAGAGTCCTATTCTTTGTTTTGTTGGCCCTCCGGGAATTGGTAAAACAAGTTTAGGTAAAAGCATTGCTCATGCTATCTCAAGAAAATATGTGAGAGTGAGCCTTGGTGGTTTACATGATGAAAGCGAAATACGTGGACATCGCAAAACTTATATCGGCGCAATGCCCGGCCGCATCATTCAATCAATAAGAAAGATCAAGAGCAGTAATCCTGTGATGATCCTGGATGAGATTGATAAAGTGGGTTCAGATCATCGTGGCGATCCATCATCAGCATTACTAGAAGTATTGGATCCAGAACAGAACAATACCTTTTACGACAACTATCTTGAACTGGAATATGACTTAAGCAAAGTATTGTTCATTGCCACCGCCAATAACATAAACGACATTCAACCAGCATTAAGAGACAGGCTTGAGGTGATTGATTTGAGTGGCTATGCTGTGGAAGAAAAAATTGAAATTGCTAAAAGACATTTGCTTCCAAAGCAACAGGAGGCGCATGGCTTAAAAAATGTAAAGCTTAAGATATCAGACAAAGTTTTAGAACGCATTATTGAAGATTATACGAGAGAAAGCGGTGTAAGAGATTTGGATAGGCAGTTAGCAGGCATCATGAGAAACCTGGCTTTGCAATATGCAACCAAAGGCAAGATGAAATCAGTTCTGGCGGCAAGCGATTTGGAAAAAATATTAGGCAAGCCCAGGTTCAGTAATGACATGTACAAGGTTGCTAACATGGCTGGTGTAGCAGTCGGCCTTGCATGGACTTACGTGGGTGGCGATATTCTCTTTATTGAAACAAGCCTTAGTGAAGGTAAAGGCGAACTAAAGCTCACCGGTAATTTGGGCAATGTGATGAAGGAAAGTGCCACCACCGCATTTACCTGGCTGCAGGTAAATGCAAAGAAACTGAATATTGATCCGGAAATTTTTGGAAAGAAAAGTGTTCATATTCATATACCGGAAGGTGCTGTACCAAAAGATGGCCCGAGTGCCGGTATTACGATGATGACTGCATTGGCAAGTGCATTTACCGGCAGGCGTATCAAGCCTTATTTGGCAATGACAGGTGAAATTACATTAAGAGGACAGGTATTGCCTGTTGGTGGTATTAAAGAAAAAGTATTGGCTGCAAAAAGAGCGGGGCTTAAAGAAATAGTGATGTGCTGGTTAAATGAGAAAGACGTGCTGGAAATAAATCCAACATTTATCGCAGGCATTAAATTCCATTACGTTAAGACGATGCAGCAGGTAATAGATATTGCGTTAACATAAGGTTTAGAAAAAAATCTTTCCTTTTTTTGAACAAAAGAAGAAAAGTTACGTTATTTGAACTATCAACATCATTCATGTTGGTTGTTTTAAGGGTTAAAGAAATTCCCCCTGATTCCTCAGGGGGAATATTTTTTATACGACATCATTATTTACTCTTGTAATTTGTACTCAATTCCATCAAAATCAAAACCCGTTACCTTGCCCTCTGTATTTAATCTAAAATTGATGAATGATTTGTCATACCAGGCATAGTTGTAATAACCAACAAATGTTTCATAATTCCAGTGCTCTAACCGCAGGCTAATATTGTTTGGAAATTTTGCTATGAGTTGGTTATTTTCTAGTACCACTTCTGCATCTCCATAAATCTCATTGCTGAATTTGCCTTTGTAAAGCGCTAATGATAAACCTGGCTTCGTATTAAGTACCCGTTTTGCCAACTGCTCTTTTTCACGGTTACGCCCGGCATCACGTATCGATCTATAATGATAATACAGTTCAGTACTCCAATCACGGCTGTTATCATTAAAGCTCCATAGGTCCACAAATTTCCAGAGTAGTGCATGCCTTATCTCATTATGATCCAGGTTGGCATAAAAATAAAAGGAGAGTTTCTCTTCTGGAATAAAACAAAAAATAGCAATGGCGCCATCCAGGCTTCCTGTATGAAACTGTATCATTTTGCCCCGGTAATCCTGCTGAAACCATCCAAGACCATAAGTAGTCCAATGCGGATGAGTTTTAGCCGCCGTTGGATAAAACTCTGATGCTGGCACAATGGCCTGCGGTTTAAAAAACTCGGCATAAGTTTCCGGCTTTATTAATTGCCTCCCATTCCACCTGCCGCTGTCTTGTAAAAACTTCATCCACCTGGTGATATCATCTATGCAGCTTACCACACTGCCTGCCGGATCGTAACCACCAAAGTCTATTGCTTCAATCGGCTTGATTAAGGAATCACCATACATAAAATGCGGCGTCATTTTGCTTGGTTCTGCAGCAGCATCTTTGAACAACGTGTAGGTATGCGCCATACCAAGCGGCTGAAAAATTCTTTTGCTAATAAACTCATGCCATGAGAGCCCACTTACTTTTTTGATTACCTCCCCTGCCACCACATACATCAGGTTCTGATAAATGAAGGATGAACGCATGGAATAAGCAGGTTTCATAAACTGCATTCTTCTGAGTATTTCTTCTGAAGAATATCCAAACAACCATAACAAATCTCCATTTCCTAAACCTGCATTATGCCTTAATAGATCTCTTACAGTTAGTTCATCACTCACATAGGGATCATACAATCTAAAAGAAGGCAGGATGGTTTTTAATTTATCATCCCAGTTTAATTTGCCTTCATCAACCAACATGCCTATGCATGCAGCTGTCATTGCCTTAGTAGTACTTGCACAAAAAGAAATGGTAGACGTAGTGTAAGGTTGTTTGGTACGAATATCAGTAACGCCATATCCTTTCTTAAAAATAGTTTCCCCATCTTTCATTACTGCCACTGCAAGGCCGGTAGTTTTCCATAGCTCCATGGATGATTGAATGTATTCATCGAACAGTTTTACTTTATCAGTTCCTTTCTTTAAGGTTGACTGGGCAGTTGCTTGAAGAGATAGAAAAACAAGGAATAAGTAAAGGATATCTTTTCTCATTTGCGTTAGATTTTAAAACAATATAAGTCATTCTATTTATTGATCTGACTACAAGCTTATCAAATGAGCACCACTATCATGAATCTGAAAAAATTTCATCCTATGTTGAATTCTTTTTTTAACTACCAGCCTGTTTAAAGGAACAATTGCATTAATTTATTTTAAAATATTTTACAGAAATTACTGTAATCAAAGGGGAATTATATCGTAAAGCCCACAGTTTTGTCCTCGTTTGTACTACGTATTCAATGCAGTTTTCCAAAGCATGGAACAATTACAAATTCACATGAAATCCACACAATTATGTCCACCAAATAGAATGTATAATTATTAAAATAAAATAAAACAGATGTCGTTTAATATGCAGGTTTACAAACATAAAAACAAGAACAGCATTCCTGTGAAAACTAAAATTCAAATCCTAAGGAAGAACTAGAAAAACCAATTCCTGTGATCTATGCTGTAAAAAGCGATGATGATCAAAAACCAAAATCCAAGTCCCTGCCTATGCCGTAAAAAGCGATGATGGCTGGAAAAACCAACACACTGAAACCAGAAGTAAAATTATTCTGGAGAGGAAATTACCTCTTTAAAAAATTAAGATCCAACTTCCACGGCCAAAAGCTGTGGAAGTCTTTTTTTATACCTACCTGCACTTTATTTTTATGGTATGTTCATTCAACACAGTTCGGCACTGAATTATTTTCCCAAAAGAATCGTTTCACTTGTTCCATCGCAAACAGAATTACTGTTTGATCTAGGCCTTGATGAAGCAGTGGTGGGCATCACTAAATTTTGTGT
>CAZDHQ010000093.1:8046-9916 GCA_964505135.1 uncultured Ferruginibacter sp. | reverse complement strand
GAAAAAAAAGTATCCGTTCCCGTTATACCGCCCATGTCAACAAGAAAAGTGATTTTTGAGTTCAATGGTGAAGGGATCAGCGGCAAGGGTGAACACAACTGCACGGTTTCATTATTCGGCAATAAAAAACTGGTGGATGAAAAAACGATCAGCGTTAGTTCAGTAAATACCGGTGAGCAATACATCAACACTTTTATTAGTGATATTGATGGCAGCCTGCAGTACTATGCCGTTACACCACAAACAGCGCCTGATGAAAAACCAGCTGCATTGTTTTTATCCGTGCATGGTGCAGGCGTGGAAGCCATCGGGCAGGCAAGAGCTTACAAACAAAAAGACTGGGGCAATTTGGTGGCCGCAACCAATCGCCGGCCAAGAGGTTTTAACTGGGAAGACTGGGGACGATTGGATGCACTGGAAGTATTGAACATTGCGAAAGAAAAATTTAAGCCTGATCCTTCACGCATTTATTTGACCGGCCACTCTATGGGTGGGCATGGTACCTGGTTTTTAGGCGCTACTTATCCTGATCAATGGGGTGCTATTGCGCCATGTGCCGGTTATCCAACATTAAAAGGGTATGGCTCTGCAGACGGTTTGATTCCTGAAACAGGCGCTACGCCAATGGAACAACTATTATTACGCTCCAGCAACCAAAGCGATGTGCCGAAACTGGCAATGAATTATCAATCGCTGGGTGTTTATATTTTACACGGCGATTCCGATAAAGTTGTTTCCGTAAACTATGCCAGGCAAATGAAAAAGCAGTTGGCAGATTTTCATAAAGACTTTAGTTATTATGAATATCCCGGCGGCGAACATTGGTTTGGTGATCAGAGCGTAGACTGGAAACCTATCTTCGATTATTTCAAATGGCATAGCATTGCACCAGATAGTGCAATGAATATTTTAGATTTCACAACTGCAAGTCCGGGCATTTCCGCAAAGTACAGGTGGATAGCAATTGAACAACAGCAACAGCCTTTGCAATACAGCCGTATTCAGTTGAATAGAGACAAACAACATAAAACAATCATTGGCAAAACAGACAACATAGAACTTGTAAAAATAAAGCTGGATGATTTTGGCAACAACGCCAGTATTCAAATCACATTGGATAGCTTGAATACAATTACCTATCGAACTACCAGTGAGCATGACAGCATTTATTTGCGTAAGAAAAATAATGAATGGTTGATTGCAAACCAACCAACAGCAGATCAAAAAAATCCATTGCGGTATGGCACATTTAAAGATCCTTTTAATCACCGGATGATTTTTGTATATGGCACCAAAGGAACAGCAGTGGAAAATGCATGGAGTTTGAGCAAAGCAAAATATGATGCAGAAACCTGGTATTATCGTGGGAACGGCGCAGTAGATATCATAGCAGATAAAGATTATTCAACTACACTATATGCAGGCCGCAATGTGATCATCTATGGCAATGCCAATACCAATGGCGTGTACAATCTTTTACTACAGGACTGCCCATTAAGAGTTGAACGCAATAAACTAACCGCAGGTAATGAGACCATCACAGGCGATGACCTGTCTACATATTTCGTCTGGCCATTAAAAAATACTTCGACCAATTCTGTAGCGGTGATTGCAGGCACAGGAATCAAAGGCATGCAGGCTGCCAACGCCAATCAATATTTTGCCGGTGCCAGCGGCTTTCCTGATTTTATGGTTTTTAAATTGGGTATGTTGCAGAAAGGTGCAGAGGAGATTAAGCTGGCGGGATTTTATGATAATGAGTGGAGGCTGGTGGAGGGAGGATATATTTTGAACAAGTAATAGCAAACAAATTATTCTCTGAGTACATACGCTTAATAAAAAAAAAAAAAAAAAAAACTTGAACAATGAA
>CAZDHQ010000093.1:0-8036 GCA_964505135.1 uncultured Ferruginibacter sp. | reverse complement strand
GCGTGAAATCCAAAGTACCATCAGATAATGCCCCGTTTGCAATCCTCGTACTTATAACATAACCAAAATTTCTATACTGTGTGTTCTGCCAATTTATCTGATTATAGGAAAAAACTTGAACAATGAAACCTGAACTAAAATATATTGAACTTAAAACTGGATACGCTGACAATGGACCAGCCTGGATTGGCTATGTTGAATATTCCAAGTCAGGAAAAACGGTATACTTTAATGATAAAGCTTTTGGAGGCAACGGACACGGAGGCTGCAGTGATATAGAATCCGGCGAAATATATTGGATTACCGGGGTCAAAAAAGATGGCAACAACAGGCATCAATTTGGAAATGGAATTATTCAAATTGAAGAATCTGCCATCGAAGAATATGAAGCAATAACAGGTATCACAGTCCGGCAAAACAAAAACTATAAGATTGTAACAATACAACCCACAGACAAAAGACGTTTTGAGACTTTGCTAAATGAAAAATTATAAACCCTATACTGCAGAATGTTTTCACGCAAAGATGCAAAGGAGCAAAGACGCAAATGCGTTGTCTCGCTGTAATCGTTATCCCGTTGTGTGAAACCTCCTCAATAGCTCCCTTCATTAATTCGCTCCACAGGATTCATGATAAAAGTAAGAATAGAACCATCACTTAATAATTCCACCACTCTAAAGCCTTTGTACGCAGTTCCCCAGTTGCCTCCAAAATGACTGTCGAATAAGCAGGGGATATTGTTTTCCATTTTTACGCCATCCTGGTCATGCTCATGTCCGTGGAATACTGCTTTTACGTTGGGATATTTTTTTAGCAGTTCAAAGAAGGCAGGATTATCAATGCCATTGGGTGTAAATTTCTTTTGCGGAATATGCAATACGAGGAAAACAGTTTTTGATTTTGTGGAAGCTTCCAGCTGTTGCTCCAACCAAACGAGATCAGGTGAAAGGTAATCGCCCTTTTCATTGGAAGTATTGGCGATGATGATGTGGCAGTGTTTGTCTTTCACTAATAAGTTGGGCAACTGGCCCCATACTTCCTTCCAATAATCATCACTTACTTTATCATGGTTGCCCTTGCCGGTGTAGTACGGCATTGTCAATCCATCAAGGTGTTGTTTTGCTTTTACTAAATAATCTTTCTCATCATGAATGATATCACCATTAATGATGCAGCAGGCCAATGGATGTTGCTGGTGAAACTGGTTGATGTGCTGCACAATGGTTGAATAAAATTCATCTGAAGCAATGCCCTGTTGGCCATAGTGCCCATCTGAAGCCAAAGCAAAACGATAGACAACTTTTTTTCTTAACGCATTTGCATCTGCTGCCTGCAAGTATTTAAAGCCACCGCTGCTGAGCAATACGGTGGTGAGTGAAATATTTTTTAGGAAGCTGCGTCTTGATTGGGCCATGTGATACAATTTGCAGGATGAAGGTAGGGAGATTATGTGAGGTTGGGATGAACCGTATATGATACAATTGTTATAATATTTTATGAATTTGAAAGATAGAAAACAACCAATCAAGAGCTTAAATATCTCATATCTATTCTCCCATCTCAAACGAAATTTGGAGACTGATTAGAATAAAAATATTATACTATTATTCAGAATTCACAGAACTTTAATAAAATTCTAAACTGGTTTAATCTAGATGTTATGATACGATTCAAGCTTTTGATACTAACCTTGATATTAACAGAATTCTCGTTTGCACAGAATAGTAAGGATAGCATTCAATTTGCTGTCTATTTCACCGGATGTTTTAAAAGTGATACGATTAGTTTAAGCATTAACGGCACTAGTGTTTTCAATAATAAAATATTGAACACTAATAACTCTGACGGAATTGCTGATTATTGGTTTCAAACAGCATTAGATTCGTTAAATAAAAATGTCCTTGTAAAAGTTAATACCCAAGCAGAAAACATTCTTGAAATTTTAGTAAACAGTAAGTTAGAAAGATTTGGAGTGGATATAAAAGACGGCCGATACCTAGTATTTGATAAATGTCACGGTAAAGGTGGTTATAATGGATGGCGATTTTTGTCTTTATCTCAATTAAAAAATACTCCAATATTTGACTAACTATTTACCTGAAATTTCTATGCCTGACGTACATGATACGTTTTGCTGAATAATGAAAATTTGCACAAGAGTGCGACGCCACTGCAGCCTAATAGCAATTCAAAAGCTAAGTACATAATTCCTCCAAAGCAACATCAAACATCTACTTCACCTCCACCACAGCCCTCAATCTTGCATCCACACTGGAACTGCCAATAGTGATGCGGAAAGTGCCCGGCTCAATTACCTGCTTCATCTCTTTATCATACATCATCAGCAAATCTGGTGTAATGCTGAAGGAAACTGTTTTTTCTTCACCGGGTTGCAGGCTGATACGCTGGAAACCCTTTAGCTCACGGATGGGTCTAGCTACAGACGCCAGTTCATCCCTGATGTATAACTGCACTATTTCATCGCCTTTGTATTTGCCACTATTTTTTATTTTGAATGAGAGCCTGGTAGAATCGCCAACGTTGAATACGGGCTTTTCAACTTTTAAATCGGAGTATTCAAAACTGGTATAGCTCAGGCCAAAACCAAATGGAAAAAGCGGTTGCCCGGTAAGGTTAGTATAATCATCGCCACGGCCGGTGGGTTTGTGATTGTACACCAGCGGCAACTGTGCTTCCGCCACAGGAAAGGTGATGGGCAGTTTACCGGAAGGCGATTCATCGCCAAACAGTACATCTGCCACCGCATTGCCGCCTGCATCACCGGGATACCAGATATCCAGCACCGCAGGAATTTTATCCAGCCAATTGTTCATGGTGATGGCACTACCACCAACTAATAAAACCACCACGGGTTTGCCAGTGGCTGCAATGCGCTGGATAAGCTGCTCCTGCTTGCCCGGCAGGGTGAGTAAGGCACGGTCGTTAAACTCGCCTTCGTCAATACCTGCTACCACCACTGCTACATCACTGTTCTTTGCCAGTGCAACTGCTTCGTTTATTTTTTGTTCGCTGCTGTCCTTTACACCTACAGTCCAAATCAACCGCAGCCATGCATTGCCGGCGGGTTCAAAATATTCCACCCGCAGATCGTATGACTTGCCTTTTTCAAAATAGTAATCGCTGAGCCTGGTGGAGTAAGATTGCTTTTTCCAGTTATCAATAATCAACTGGTTGTTGATGTACAAACGATAACCATCATTGCCATCAATACCAATTTTGTATTTACCAGTAACAGGGGATTGCAATTGCCCGGTGAACCTGGCTGAAAAGAAATCGTAATTGATTTTCTCAGGGTCAGGTGAAAACAGTGTCCATTGAAAATGGATGGCGTCATCAATGCGTTCAAGTGCCGGCTTGCCTTCCAGCGTTACATTGTTGAAGTACTCACTGCTTACACCTTTTACTTTCTTGCCATCCTTGATAGTGGAAAGATTTTCTGAAGGAACGATTGACCATGTCTTGTATGTACGGCCGGGGCCGGGTGCATATACTACCTGTGATTTACTTGCTTTTGATTTGATGGCATCCATTATAGAAACTTTTGTATTGCCCGGACCACTATAACCACCCAATCTAGCTTCTACTGCATCGGTACCAATCACTGCTATCTTTTTGTAAGACGATTTTAACGGTAGCAATTTTTGTTTGGTAGTTTTAAACAGGTCATTCTTTAATAACACGAAAGATTTAACTGCGGCTACACGTGCCAGTGAGTGATTGCCTGCTGCTGTCCATTCACCTGCATCTTCTGCCTTTGCATAAGGTTGATCAAACAAGCCGATTTCAAACTTCATGCGGAGCACTCTTGCAACAGCAGTATCAATTACTGCCTGCTGCATGCTGCCATCTAAAAAATGCGGATCAAATAAAGTATGGTGATCATAGGCTGTTTGAAAAATTACATCCAGTCCATTCTCTACTGCAATCTTGCCGGATTGCGGATAATCTTTTGAAGTAAAGTGCAACACGTTGGCGCCACCGGTAGCGCCTGCATCTGAGATCACAAAACCTTTAAAGCCCCATTCCTTCCGCAGCTTATCATTCAGCAGCCAGCTATTGGCCGTACAGGGTGTTCCATCAAGGGAGTTGTAGGCCGTCATCACACTTCTTGCACCAGCCTTACTGATGATCTCTTTAAAGGGAACAAAATAGGTTTCTTCCAGTAAGCGATCATTGTAATGAATGGGATAACTGTCCCGGCCGCCTTCACCATGATTGACGATTAAATGTTTGGCGGTGGTAATTACTCCTCTATCCTCAAATGCTTTTACATATGCCACACCCATGGCTGCAGATAAGAACGGATCTTCACCATAGGTTTCTTCCACCCTGCCCCAGCGTACATCTGTTGCCAGATTGATTACAGGTGAAAGTATCTGCCTGATGCCTCTTGCCTTTGTTTCCATGGCGATGGCTGCAGCTACTTTACCCATCAATGCTGTATCCCATGTGGCGGCCAAAGCTATTGACTGCGGAAAGGAAGTAGCCTCTGAACGAACCAGCCCATGCAATGATTCATCAAATGCAATGATGGGAATGCCGAGCCTTGTTTGCTCCATGAAATATTTTTGCATGGAATTGATTTTGTCCAGTGTTTGTTTGCCTGTTTGCCCTGCTTTATAATTGAGCAATTGTGCTGCTGCGCCCTGCTGTTGCTGCTCTGTATTTACCTGGAACCCGAAGATGCCATTTTTGTATTGGTCAGGCTTGTTACCCAAATCACCAGGGATCATAAACAACTGCCAGAATTTTTCTTCGGGAGTCATGCGCTGTAGAAGGTCTTGTACACGCAGTTCGATTGGGAGATTGGGGCGTTTGTAATCAGGGATGGATTGGGAGGAAATTTTTGTTGTAAAGAAAATAATGAAGAGAAGAGGGAGAAATGTTTTTTGCATATTGAGGATTAGTTGAAAATTTAGTTTCTGTATCCGGCTATTTAGGAAAAAAAACAGACTGCCAAATATACAATGCAAATGGATGTGGAAGCGTAAATTACGGACTGCTCAATTTCCTCTGGTCAAGATAGACCTGTTAAAACGACGGCGTTAATGAAAGGACTGTAGTTCTTTTATATTGAGTATCTGTTTTTAAATTGACTCCTGAAAAATTTATAATCGTACAACTACATTTTTTTTCAGAAGTCATCCCCTCCAGAAAATAAATATCATTTTTAGATGGCTTTATTGCTTCAACGCAGCTGATAAATAATAGTACAGTATCTGGCACGATACTTCTGTTACGCCCTAATATGATTGCTTTGTAAACAGACACAAAATGAAACACTCCACAACCAGCAGGTTTTGACGCAAAGTTTAAGATTTTCACTTTGGTATTTATCAACTCAACTTTCTGTTGGGCCAATACATAGTGGCTGATCATTAAAATAAAAAGAATTGAAAGAAATCCCTTAATAAGCATGTGACTGTTTTATGGATTTATGGTTTCACTAAGTTAGCTGAATAATTCTATTATACGAGAATACATTCTAATAGCGAAGCAATAAGATAATAAGGTCCGATACTTATTTGTTCATCTTTCTACTAAGGTTGAAGAAGACAAATAAGGTTTTGAAAAAGGCAGTTAAAAAACCTTATTTGAAATGTAACTTCCAAAATAAAGTTTGTCCTAAACCTTAGTAGAAAAAATACCATCGAATAAAGCGACCTTATTACCTTATGATTTATACGCTTGCGCTAAAAAACACTATTCAGTTTTAGTCACAATTCGCCTTTATTTAAAGTACATAAAAACACAAATGCCCAACCAAATGATCAACAGCATAAAAAAATTGAAAACAAATAATCTTTTTTAAATCCTTTCTTTCAAATGACATTTTCGTTTTGAAAATACGACCAAGTAAAAGACTGATCAATGAAAAGACTACACTTATAATAATACCGTATAAAATCAATCTTACTACTAATTGTTGCTCCGTTAATGGATTGGGTGCTTCATCACTCATCGCCGGGCTGTTCAAAAAAGCTATTCCAAAAAACAGGCAGGCAATGGAATTATTTAACAGCAATAAAATGTAATACAGCGGTTTCATTTTTTATTGGTGTACTTCATTATGTAATAAATTATTTTAAATACACGAATCTTTGATTGGGAACCTAATCTATTTTACCCGTGGTAGTTTCAATTAATGGTATATCAATAGCAGTCTTATCAATCTCCAATACCAATACATTGCTGATACTATTGGCGGGATTGAATGAAAGACTAAAATTGTACAATGTTTTTGTTTGGCTAAAACTAACCATACCACCATTGATGAGTGAAGTTTTTCTAATTTTTACTCCGGGCAGCAATGGTAATGAAAGTTGTTTGACTGCTGTATCCAGAATATGAACATACACTTTGTTTCCTTTTCGTGTAGCAGTATAGATTTCATTGGGCAGATAAGGGCCTCCATTGGTTTCGTAAATACTCTCACTAAAAATGCTGAGCCAGTTACCCATTTGTTCCAGCACATTCTTTTGGCGCTGTTCTATCCTGCCATCCGGCATTGGGCCTACGTTGAATAAAAAATTACCATTGCCTGAAGCTGCTCTAATGAGGGAATATACACATTGCTGAAGAGACTTTATTTTGTCATTGGGTTTCCAAGCCCATTGTGTTGCAATCGTCATACAGGTTTCCCATGGAAAATTCATGTTCATACTTCCAATCTGCTGCTCGGGTGTATCATAGTCGCCGATCATTTTAGAATAATCAACCGTTTTATTTTTATCAACAGCAGTCATTTCTTTTCCCAGCCTGTTGTTCATGATAATGTCCTTATTCAATGATTTTACATATCGATAAATCTCTGCACCCATTTCATCCGTCCATGGAGATTCCCATTGCCCATCAAACCAAAGCATGTAAGGGTCATAGTTAGTAATGATTTCTTTTAATTCGTTTTTGATGGTATTGAGAAACTTGCTCATGTTGCCATTAGGGTCTTCTGCTTTTCCATCATTGTGCAGTGGGTAATCAGGATCATGCCAGTCAAGGATGGTAAAATACATACAGAACCTGATGCCATTGCTTTTGCAGGCTTTAGCCAACTGACCGACAATATCCTTTTTATAAGGCGTGGCGCTGATATTATAAGCACTATAAGCCGTAGGCCATAAACAAAAACCATCATGATGCTTGGAAGTAATGGTTAAATATTTCATGCCTGCAGCTTTTGCCGTCTTTACCCAGGCTTCTGCATCAAATAATATAGGATTAAATTCTTTATAAAGATTGTCGTAATCATCAGTTGCAACTTCATGCCCTCTCGACCAGCCAATTTCAGTTCCCCGGAGCGTAACCGGCCCCCAATGAATAAACATTCCAAAACGCATGTTCATAAACTCTGTGAGTTTTTCTTTGGATGTGGTGGAGATTGTATTGTTGTTTTGTGCCAATGAAGTATTGGCAACAACTGAAACAATCAACAAGTAAGCGGTAAATACAAGAAGGCGCATAAAATTCTTTTTAGAACATTGTCGGAAACGGAACCCCAACAATATTATTTAAAATTGATTAATACTTTATTATTGAGGTACAATAAAGAAAAAATGTACAAGAGTGCGACGCCACTACAGCTAAATATCAGCACACGCCCCAGCACAAAAAACAACTTTACTTAATCAATCGAATCTCCACCACCCCCATTGCAGCCATTGATACAGCCTCATTTAATGCAAGCTGTTTTCCAGCTTTAATATCCAGCATTTTTGTGGGTTGCAATTTCTTCCAAACAAAATTGGTTTGTTCTGCAGCGGCTTCTGGATTGTACAACCGAATAATAAAACTACCATCCTGTTGCGGCGTAACATTGGTAACCACAATACGATTGTTTGTCAATTCAAATAAACTACCGGCCAATGATACATTTTCTTTTACCGGGAATGCATACAGCGGCTGCGTAAATGCGGTGGCCGTTTTTTCTGTTTCACTGTAGCTAAACATCCCATGCGGCCTGAGCACATAACGGTAACGGCTAAGCCCGTCCTGGTCTGCCTTGTAATTGGTATGCC
>CAZDHQ010000092.1:0-9919 GCA_964505135.1 uncultured Ferruginibacter sp. | reverse complement strand
TAAAAGGAAGCTTTTGGAAAACGCTCTCTTGATTTTTTGCACTGCCTGTCGTCTACATCACAGAGTGCAACAATATTCACATTTGGACTTTTTGAAAATTCATAAATATCGCTTTCTCCTTTACCACCAGCACCGATACCGGCAATATTTAGTTTATCACTTGGTGCAACAAAACCACGGCCCAATACATGGCGTGGTACAATATAAAAAGCACTGGCAAGGGATGCGGACTTAAGGAAATCTTTCCTTGAAAACTTTTTGTTCATATAGCGATTGGTTTATTTGTTATCAAAACTGATACACTCTTTTAATTCTTTTTCTGTATAGGCAATATTGTATTGTTTTAATACTTCATCAGGAACGCCATTCCATTGCGTTGGTTTGTTGCCAATGTAGCCAATATCTTTGATGCCTATCTCAGAAGTGTAGAATCCGCTGGCAGTAAGGTTTCTCATCAGGTTGAAGAAGGATACACCTGGTTTCATATCAGGTTTTGCTTTTTCAGGCCATGCAATTTCATCCACCATTTCCATGCGTTGCTTTTCGTCGCAGTCTTTAAAGCCATTGTTGTAGCGTTTTAGACACTGCATGTCCAGCCAGCGCAAACCACCTCTCATCGGTGTTTGATGCTCCGGCATGTCTTTCACTATAAACTCGATAAACTCCGGCACTTTAGCATCGCTGGCGCTGCCGCTTACTTCATCTTTAGGGATGATGATGTCTGCAAGAAGTGTGATGGTAGCCATCTCATGATCAGTGAAGAACTTTTGGCTTTGGAGTTGTTTCTCCATCTCCAGTTCTTCTTTTGTACGATCATAACCAAAACCGGTTTCTTTTCCTGTTTCGGTTTTCACTTCTTTCTTGTCATCGGTTTTGCAGGCATCTAATATAGCACCTGTGGCTACTGTACCTGCGATTAATTTGAGTGATTTACGTCTGTCCATAAACCTGGAGCCCGTTAAGGCTTATATTGGTTAGAAATATTTTTGAATAAAATTTAATGCTATTGGCAATTGAAAAGCGTGCATACTGAAAACTTTTGCCTTTAAGTCCCCTTAGGGGATTTAAAGGCGTTTTTTTATATATTCTGCTTCTTCATTTCCTCTATAATATATTCACTGGCTCTCATGCTCAATGCAAGAATGGTCCAGGTAATATTTTTATCAGCCTGCGAAACGAAAGCACTACCATCTACCACAAACAAGTTTTTACAATCGTGTGCCTGGTTAAATTTATTGAGTGCAGAACGTTTAGGATCATTGCCCATTCTTACGGTACCAGCTTCATGGATGATTCTGCCCGGTGTTTCCAGGCCCCAATTATTTTTTTCGTTATCGTCTCCACCCCATGTGATAATAGCACCCATGTTATGCAGGATCTCTTTGAAGGTTTCCTTCATGTGTTTGGCCTGTTTTATTTCATGCTCACTCCATTTTACATTGAACTTTAAAACAGGGATACCATATTTATCTACCACATTAGGATCAATTTCACAATAGTTGCTTTCAAGCGCCAGCGCCTCACCACGTCCTGCCATACCCACACCTGCACCGTAGAATGTGCGGTAATCCTGCTTCAATGATTTACCATAACCGCCCGATTCCTGTGTTCTTGCTTTTACAATTTGCTTTCCGTTCATTTCTTCAATGCCCCAACCAAAGCCATAAGCAGGCATTCCCATACCGCCCCAGTATTCGATATGATAACCTCTTGCAAAATCTAATTTCTTATTATCACCCCACCATGGTGAGTACACATGCATACCGCCTACACCATCTTCATTGTAGCGCTTCCTGTCAAGCAGATGTGGAAGGATGCCACCTACTGCAGCACCAGTAGAATCATGCAAATATTTACCAACTACATTGCTGCTGTTGGCAAGCCCATTTGGATGGCGTTGAGATTTTGAATTCAATAATAACCTTGCACTTTCACAGGTACTTGCAGCAACAATCACCACACGACCATTCACCTGGTACTCCTGCATGTCATCTTTATTCACATAAGACACACCGGTAGCTTTACCTTCACTATTGGTAAGTACTTCACGTGCCATTGCATTAGCTACCACATCTACATTACCGCTTTTAAGTGCCGGATATACTAATACATTAGAGGAAGAAAAGTCAGCTTTTGCAATGCTGCAGTTTCTCCCGCACTGGCCGCAAAAGAAGCACGGACCCCTATCTGTAGTACTTGGAATTTTTTTAGTAAGAATAGATAACCTTGATGGAATAACCGGAACTCCAGCAGTGCCTGCAGCTTTCTTAATCATGAGTTCATGCAGCCTTGGCTTTGGCGGCGGTAAAAAAATCCCATCAGGATCATTTTCCAAACCTTCATTGGTGCCAAACACGCCGATTAGTTCGTCTACTTTATCGTAATAAGGCTTGATGTCTTCATAACCAATTGGCCAGTCGTCACCTAAACCGTCAATACTTTTTCTTTTAAAATCTTTTGGACCAAAGCGAAGTGATATTCTTCCCCAGTGGTTGGTTCTTCCGCCCAGCATCCTTGCACGAAACCAGTCCCATTCGGTACCAGATGCTTTCGTGTATGGCTCACCGTTAATCTCCCATCCGCCATAGCAGGCATCAAAGTCGCCAAAAGGCCTTGTTTTACTGGCACCACGACGTGGACTTTCATAAGGCCACTTCAACTGGTTCACATTTTTCTGTGGATCATACATGGGGCCTGCTTCCAGCATGCAAACTTTTAATCCGGCTTTGGACAGTGTATAAGCGGCCATACCGCCACCTGCTCCAGAGCCAACAATAACTACATCGTAACTTTTCGGTTGTGTTTTGATTTGTATATCACCCATACGGCAAATAAAATTGAGGAGGCATAAATTTATAACTATAATAAATACAGCCATCAAAAAAATAAGTAAATAGAAAAATAATTTTGTGTGCAGCAATGCTTAACCAACTGCTTAAAAAATGAAATCGATTAGTGAAAAAAATATGAGCAGATAAAATGCACTTTAAATTTTAAACTCCTAAATTTACCGTGTTAGTGCTGTTACTGTTTTATTGAAGGCGCATTATACCAATCACCTGCTAATTGCTAAACTTAACAAACATGAAGCTTGCCACCCGTGTTCAGTTATCTCTCATGATGTTTATGGAGTTTTTTATTTGGGGATCATGGTTTGTTACGATGGGCACTTATTTAACTTCCACACTCAAGGCATCTGATGTGCAAAATGGTGTTGCCTACGGGACACAATCATGGGGGGCAATCATTGCACCTTTTATCATTGGCTTAATTGCAGATAAATTTTTCTCCGCTCAAAAAATATTAGGGGTATTGCATTTGGCTGGAGCAGCTCTGATGTATTATATATCTGTATCACCAGACTTTGGTGCGTTTTATCCAGGCTTACTTGCATATATGATTTTATATATGCCTACGCTGGCATTGGTGAATGCAGTAGCATTTAAACAAATGAATAACCCTGAAAAGGAATTTTCAAGTGTGAGGGTTTGGGGAACTATTGGATGGATTGTGGCGGGATTATTAATTGGCTGGATGGCCTGGGAGAAAACAGGTTCATTGGTAAACACATTCAGGTTAACTGCTGCTGTATCTGCTGTGCTGGGCATCTTTAGTTTTACATTGCCCAATACACCTCCTCCAAAAGCTGGTTCTAAAACTACCTTTGGTGAGATCATTGGTGCTGAGTCTTTGGGGTTATTGAAAGACAAAAACTTTTTGATCTTCTTTTTATCCTCTTTACTTATATGTATACCGCTGGCATTTTATTACCAGGAAACAAATAAGTTTTTAAATGAAATAAAAATGGAGGGCGCTGCTGCCAAGATGAGTATGGGGCAAATGAGTGAAATGATTTTTATGGTGGCCATTCCATGGTTCTTTAGCAGGCTGGGCGTAAAAAAAATGTTGTTATTAGGAATGGGCGCATGGATCGTTCGGTATTTATGTTTTGGTTTTGGAGATATTGGCAGTGGCGTTTGGCTATTATACATAGGTATCATTCTTCATGGTGTTTGTTACGATTTCTTTTTTGTTACAGGACAAATCTATACTGATGCAAGAGCAGGTGAGAGAATACGTTCATCAGCACAAGGTATGATTACATTAGCCACTTATGGTGTGGGTATGTTAATCGGGTTTTGGATTGCTGGTTTGGTATCTGAGCATTTTAAATTGGCCGAAGGGCACGACTGGAAAAGTATTTGGATGGTACCAGCAGGAATAGCCGGTGCAGTGCTGCTGCTGTTTACTTTATTTTTTAAAGATCCTAAAAAGCAAACGGTATAAAATGTAGAAAATACATTTATTTTTATGCCTACTAAATATCCTTCTTATTTATAAACCAGTTAAGACAACCTCTTAACACAAAAAACAAAAACGATATGTCTGCCACAATTCAGCGTAACAAATTATTTGTCGCAAGTTGCTTAGCCTTGTTAGTAACCTCTCTTTCATTTGGTATAAGAGCAGGTATTCTGGGAACTCTTGGAACTAATTTCAACTTAAATGCCTCTCAATTGGCAAGCATTGCCGCTACTGCCTTTTGGGGTTTCCCTTTAGCAATGGTAATTGGGGGAATGATTGTGGATGTGATAGGAATGAAGAAGTTACTGGTAATGGCTTTCGTATTTCATATTGCCGGTATCATTCTTACCATATTTGCAACAGGTTATTGGTCTTTGTTTCTCTCTACATTACTAGTAGGTATTGCGAACGGAACGGTGGAAGCTGCATGTAATCCATTGGTAACAGCTTTGTATCCGGAAAATAAAACGACTAAACTTAATCACTTTCATCTTTGGTTCCCCGGTGGTATTGTTATAGGGACCATCATTGTTTTTCTTTTCAATAAAATTGGATTGAACTGGCAGATACAAGTAGGCATAATGATTATCCCTACCATTTTGTATGGCTTCCTTTTTTCAAAACTTGATTTCCCTGTAACAGAAAGAGTAGCAAGCGGTGTGAGTACTGGCGAAATGTATAAAGCCGTTGCTACCCCGTTATTTCTATTCATGTTCATTTGTATGTTTGGCACTGCTATTACTGAATTATTTACCGGGCAATGGATAGATGTATTGCTGAAAAATGTTACGAACAATGCTATCCTGATTCTAACAATTGAAACAGGTGTAATGGTAATAGGAAGAGGATTGGCAGAACCTGTTGTTCATAGATTATCACCAGCCGGGGTATTGTTATTCTCGGCTATTTTTTCTGCATTGGGTTTGTATATGCTGGGTCATACTACTGGCAATATGTTATTTGTTGGTGCTTTGGTTTTTGGTATCGGCGTTTGTTATTTCTGGCCAACTATGCTGGGTTTTGTTGCTGAAAACTTACCAAAAACAGGCGCATTGGGATTGAACTTAATGGGCGGTGCAGGAATGTTTGCAGTTTCTATTTATATGATGTTTATGGGTGGCTATTATGACCGGTTATTGCAGGAAAAATTACCTGCTGGTGCTTCACTTGCTGACTATAACGCCGCAGCTCCCGGAACAGAAATGGCTACTGCTTTGGCTAACGCAAAAGTTACCGCAGGGCCTGATATCATCAATGCCACTTTAACCATTCCAATTATATTGATTGTTGCCTTTGCCGGCTTGTTCGTATACATGCGCAACCGAAAAAAGACTCCCACCGCTATAGCTTAATATTTAAAATACAATATTTATATGGGTAATTCATCCCGGCGAAAAGCAATCCAACAATTAGCGTTGGGATCACTTGCTGCCACCAATTTTTCTTTCATAACGCAGCAGAAAGGCTGTAAAGAAGAAGTAATGACTAAACTAAAAGGAAACATCAATCACTCCGTTTGCCAATGGTGCTATGGTTTTATTCCACTGGAAAAACTTTGCCAGGCAGTAAAAGAAATCGGATTCTCCGCCATTGATTTAATTGGTCCTAAAGACTGGCCAACACTGCAGAAATACGGTATCTATAGCTCCATGTGCTATATTGACGGACAAGCAAGCCTAACCAATGGTTTCAATGATACAAAATACCACGAGGGCCTGGTAAAAAGTTACCTGGAAGTATTTCCTATGATGGTGAAAGCCGGATACAAAGATGTGATCTGCTTTAGCGGCAACCGCAACGGTATGGATGATGAGACCGGTTTAAAGAATTGCGTAGCAGGTTTGCAAAAAATTATGCCAGCGGCGGAAAAAGCAGGCCTCACCGTTCACATGGAATTACTGAACAGTAAGGTAGATCATAAAGACTATATGTGTGATAAAACACCCTGGGGTGTTGAACTCTGCAAGCGTTTGGGATCAGCTAATTTTAAACTGCTTTACGACATCTACCACATGCAAATTGACGAAGGTGATGTAATCAGAACCATCAAAGACAATCATCAATACATTGGTCACTACCATACAGCAGGTGTGCCGGGCCGCCACGAGATTAATGAAACACAGGAACTGTATTATCCTGCCATTATGAAAGCCATTGTGGATACCGGTTTTAAAGGATATGTGGCGCAGGAGTTTATTCCAACCGGTGCAACCGAAGCAGATAAAATGGCGGCATTGAAAGATGCGGTAAAAATCTGCGATGTATAACGGCTACGGTTAACCGCTTTTACAAATTTTTGTTATTTTGATAATTGTCAAACCAATTACAATCAATCTGTAATTAATTTTCAGAAAAATTAAATCAATATAAACTTGCTATGCCGGATAACAACACATTCGATGCCATTGTAGTTGGCTCGGGAATCAGTGGCGGATGGGCTGCCAAAGAACTCACAGAAAAAGGATTGAAAGTTTTACTGCTTGAAAGGGGACATGATATTAAGCATGTAAAAGATTATAAAAACACTGCAAAAGAGATTTGGGATTTCCCCCATCGTACACAGCCTACGCTGAAACAAAAAGAAGAGTACCATACACTTCGCCGTGATTACCCGCTAAAGGAATCATTGATTGATAAAGACTGGAATGTATGGGCTAACGAAAAAGATAATCCTTACACAGAAACAAAACGCTTTGACTGGTACAGGGGTTATCATGTTGGTGGCCGTTCATTGCTGTGGGGTCGCCAGAGTTATCGTTTTAATAAATGGGATTTTGAAGCCAATGCAAAAGATGGTATTGGTACAGACTGGCCGGTTCGCTATGATGAAATAGCGCCATGGTATAGTTATGCAGAAAGATTTGCTGGCATCCAGGGAACAAAGGAAGGACTGGAAGTTTTGCCTGACGGCGATTTTTTACCGGGCATGGACATGAACTGCGTAGAAAAGGATGTGGCTGCAAAAATTAAAGATCATTATAAAGGCAAACGCCACATGTTTATTGGCCGTAGTGCCAATATCACACAACCAAAGCCGGAGCAGAACCGTGTGAACTGCCAGTATCGAAACCGTTGCTGGTATGGTTGTCCTTTTGGTGCAGCATTCAGTTCTAATTCTGCCACACTACCTGTTGCTATGGCCACGGGCAATCTTACTTTAAAACCAAACAGCATTGTTGCAAAACTGAATTATGATAAGGATAAGAAAAGAGCAACAGGCGTAGAAGTGATTGATGCAGAAACAAGCCAGTCTACTACTTATAATGCAAAGATCATATTCCTTTGTGCTTCTACCTTTAACAGCACGTGGATATTGATGAACAGCGCTACAGATATCTGGCCTGATGGATTGGGAAGCAGCAGTGGTGAACTGGGTCACAATGTAATGGATCATCACTTTAGGTTAGGCGCTACGGGAAAAGTGGAAGGGTATGAGGACAAATATACATGGGGCCGCAGACCAACGGGCATCTATATCCCAAGATTCAGAAATGTATATGATGATAAAAGAGATTATATCCGTGGCTTTGGTTACCAGGGTGCTGCCAGCCGCGGTCGTGGAATGGAAGTAGCAGAATTCACTATCGGCGAAGAATTGAAGAATGCCCTGAGTGAGCCATCAAAAGACTGGAGTATGGGTATTACTGCATTTGGTGAAATGCTGCCTTATCATGAAAATAAAATCACCCTCAATAAAGACAAAAAAGATAAATGGGGATTGCCAACGTTAACCTTTGATGTAGAAATAAAAGAGAACGAATTGAAGATGCGTAAGGATATGATGGCAGACGCAGAAGAGATGTTAACCATTGCTGGTGTAAAAGATGTAAAAGCATTTGATGCAGGGTATTCGCCAGGGATGGGTATACATGAAATGGGTACAGCACGTATGGGTAAGGATTCCAAGACCAGTGTGCTCAATGGACACAACCAGGTTTGGGATGCACCCAATGTGTTTGTAACAGATGGTTCCTTTATGGCAAGTGCCAGTTGCGTAAATCCATCATTAACCTACATGGCGTTTACAGCAAGGGCTGCTGACTTTGCGGTGAATGAATTGAAGAAGCAGAATATATAAAAAACCCCCTAGATCCCCCTGAAGGGGGACTTACGGCAGCGGTTTAATAATCATCATTTGTAAATTATTTCATCAGTAACAATCAATGAGCAATTAATTCGAGTTGCTGATAGATGTTCAAAAGTTGAAAATTGAAAAGAAATCAAAATTAATAACTAATGTAAAAAGCCCCCTTTAGGGGGTTTGGGGGTTTAATTATGAATAGAAGAGATTTAATAAAACAAATTGCATTACTTACCGGCGGTGCCGTGGTAGGTGCAGAATTGTTTATGACCGGCTGTAAATCCGGTGCAAAAACAGAAGCTGGTTTTACGCCTGCAAAAGTTGCCTTGCTGGATGAAATAGGCGAAACCATTATTCCTGCTACTGCCACACCAGGTGCTAAAGCTGCACAGGTGGGTAGTTTTATGCAGGTATTTGTAACGGATTGCTACACACAAAAAGAGCAGGATGCTTTTCACAAAGGGGTGGATGGACTGGAAGATGCCTGCAAAAAAGCAATTGGCAAAACTTTTACAGAAGCCAGTGCGAAAGAACGCCATGATTTTTTAGTGTCATTGGAAAAAGAAGCCAAGGAGTACAACACTAAGAATGTGGAACCTGAAAAAGAAAAAAGGGATGCAGCAAGAAAGGCGGCCGAAATATGGGACGGCACACCAGTGCATTATTACACTATGATAAAGCAGCTAACATTGCTGGGTTTCTTTACATCTAAAACAGGCGCTACTGAAACCTTGCGTCATGAGCAGGTGCCCGGAAAATACGATGGTGCATTGCCTTATAAAAAAGGCGATCGTGCCTGGGCCGAATCATTGTAATCAGTTAAAACAGTTTGTATGAGTTACAAAAGAAGAGACTTTTTAAAAACAGCAGGTCTTGCTACAGCAGGCTTATCATTATCATCATTAGGCGCAAATGCCATAGCGTGCGACTTGCTTGCTTCGCCTGCAAAGTTGAGTGCTTTTGGTTTGCAGTTGTATACTTTAAGAGATATTATTGGCAATGATCCAAAAGCTATATTGAAAGATGTTGCTTCATTTGGTTACAAACAAATAGAAAGCTACGAAGGCAAAGACGGTATGTTTTGGGGCATGACGAATAAACAGTTTAAAGCCTACATGGATCAGCTGGGAATGAAAATTGTTTCAAGCCATTGTGATATTGAAAAAGACTTTGAAAGAAAAGCAGCCGAAGCCGCAGAGATAGGCATGAAGTATCTGCTATGTGCCTGGATTGGTCCGCAAAAATCTTTGGATGATTACAAGAGATTTGCCGATACCTTCAACGAAAAGGGAAAGATCTGTAAAGCAAACGGCATCCGCTTTGCTTATCACAACCATGATTATTCATTCAAGAAACAAGATGGACAATATCCGCAGGACATCCTGATGAAAAATACCGACCCTGCTTTGGTTGATTTTGAAATGGATATGTATTGGGTAGTTACTGCTGGAGAAGACCCAATCAAGTGGATGAAGAAATATCCCAAACGCTTTCAACTTTGCCATGTAAAAGACAGAGCCAAGGGTGCAAATG
>CAZDHQ010000091.1:0-9954 GCA_964505135.1 uncultured Ferruginibacter sp. | reverse complement strand
ATCTGTTGACCTGTTTCCGAGTAAATCTTTTACTGCTACCGGGAGATAAACAGACATCAACGTAGAGGTAACTCCTGCAAAAGCTGTTGCCAGGAAACAGATAGCAAACAAAAGCCAGTGATAGGGACTTATTTTATTAATAGAATCAGTCATGCTGGGGGCTTTGTTTTTTCAGGTGATCATATCCTTGCGGCAAACGGTTGTACCCATGATTTTTTAATCTTTCGCCAAGACCTTTATAAAATGCCGGATCAGTAGGCGTAACGGTAGCCAGTCCATCTACATAGCGATTGTATAAACAAAATAAGGCTGCGATCAAAACAGTATCGTGTATTTCAATATCTGTTGCACCGGCTTGTTTGGCTTCAGCAATTGATTCTTCAGTAACAGCTTTGCCACTCTTTCTTACCAGCGCTGCAATGTTTAATAGCGCCTTCATCTTTTCGCTAACAGGCGCTGTTGTAACATCTTTTTTAACTGCGGCAGCTGTTTCTGTTTCGCCCAATAAAACATCTGCGGCAGCAGTATGAGCAGTACAGCAAAACGTACACTCGTTACCGCTAGATACCACTGTCGCTATCAACTCTCTTTCACCTTCAGTTAACGTGGATGGGCCACGCAGTAATGTTTGCGTTAGTTCACGAATGGGTGCAGCAGTTTGTTTGCTGTATTCAAGCAGGCCTGTAATACCGGGCAAATGATCTTCCAGTGGAATATATGGCATGGCAGTAAAGATTGATAGCAGTTAACCGTTTGTGTTGGTCAAAAGCTACTGGTTGTAAAATTGATTAGTTCAAATATGCTTCATTGGATATAGAGTCTCCACTTCACAGGCCTTAGCGGCCTGCGGTGGAGATATTTTCACAGGGATAAATTATATAATGATGAATTAATTTTAAAAGGAGCGTCGTAAAGAATTACAACGCTGTAACCTAAACTAAAACGACAAATGAATCTTTCATCCAATATCAATACTTCTACATCTTAACTACTACAGTAACACTTGCATTTCGTCCATCTGAAGACCACACTCCAGGACCGGGATAGAACGTTGGCCGCTTGGTGAAGTATTGTTTATTGGTAATATTATTGAGATTAACTTTCAATTCAATATTCCTCGAAAATCTTGCATTCAAATTCATATCCACAATTCCATACGAAGGCACCAACCCAACAGCTCCTGTTGTTTTAAGTGGCGCCAATGTATTTAATGGATCGGCATAGGAAGAAGAAGTGTAGCTGTATAAAACAGCATAGCTAAACATTTTATACCTGACAGTAATTCCATTACGTGAAATAAAATCCGGTGCACTTTCTACTTTATTTCCATTGATATTAAGATTACTGTTACCAGATTTCACAATTGCATCTGTGTACCTGGCATGCGTAAAGGCAGTGGAGGTAAATATAGAAATGCCCAATTGCTTTGTAAGCATCCAGTCTCCCTGTATATACATTTCTAATCCACTTGTAAGTGAGTTGCCTATGTTAGTTCTATAAGTATAAAAATTGCCCTGTGCATCTGTTTGCGCTAATGTTCCAAACTTGTTTTTGTAACGAAGTAAAAAACCGGTGATATCCCACCTGATAAATTTCCAATTACCTCTTACCCCAGCTTCTGCATTATATCCCCTTGCATCTTTTATTGCAGGATCTACTTTTTCATAAAGCGACGCAGGAATTAAATCTTTAAAAAGCATGGGATGATAACTCTGGCTCCAGCCACCATACAATTCTACATCTGGTGAAAATTTATAGGAAAGATTTGCTCCTAATAAAGGAAAATGATGACTGATTGAAACAGGAATGGAATTGGCCGGGTAGTACGAAATGGTGCCACTCATATCTGTTCTGCCCATTTCAATTCGTCCACCAATATTTACAGATAACTTACCGGTAAACTGAAATTTATTCTCAGCAAATAAAGCAATGTTGGTTGTTTTAAGATGTACATCTCTTCCGAAACCAGGCGTAACAAGTGTTAAATCATAATCGCTGCCTGTAGTGCCTTTGCCTAACTGCTGGCGATGAAGATCATTATTCATGTACTGTACGCCTGCTACTAAAGTATTAGTTTGTCTTACGGTTGTATAATCTTGTACTAATCTTAATTCGTTGGTATAACTATTAAAATGATCTATGTCTACCTGCCTGTTATTGTATTGCATGGTAGCTGTATTGATGGTATCTGCTATATTAGTTGGCTTATCAAACTGAACACTGTTCCTGGCGCCTAATACAGCAGAAGAAGTGAATTGCAATTTTGTTTTGTTGGTTACCTGCCAATTCACAACAACAGAAGGCACATGAATATCAGGGCTAAAATAATTACGGGCACGTGTAGCCTGTTTTGGATCAGCATAAAACATACTGTCTGTTAATGCTCCTGGTATCCTGTATTGGTATTTTGATCTTGCCCATTCTGCTTTTATTGAAAAGCGATTACTGGGTTCATATGAAATCGCAATGGCTTCTGCTTCTGAATTGGTATGTTCATTTTTCCGGTAACCATCTCTTGATTTTTTTTGTACGTAAGCATAGTACCTAAACTTACCCAGCTTACCTCCAATTGCATTGTAAGTACTGATTAAGTTAAATGAACCTGCTGTAGTAATATTTTCAAACCCTATAGGTCTTGTACTGTCACCTTGTTTTGTAATATAGTTTAACATCCCACCAAACTGTGCTCCGTATTGCAGAGAGCCAGTTCCTCTTACCAGCTCGATTTTTTCTATGCTTTCAAAGGGCATGCTGTAATGGCTTGCAGGATATCCATACATATCAGAGTTAGTAAGGATTCCATCTTTGCGAATATTAAACTCCCAACCACGGTGAGGATCTAATCCTCGTGCTGCAATATTTACCTGGTTGCCACTGCCATCCATATCGTACACAAATACGCCAGGTACTTTTGCAAATATTTGGCGACCGGTTTTATTTGTAACGTCAGCGGGTATCTGAGACAGATTTATCACTTCGGTCTTCTTACCTGCATAGAGGTAAGAGCCCTGTTTAGAAGGCATTGGCTTAACCGAATTGAGATAAATATAAGACCGCATAGTTACGCTATCTAGTATTTGTAGTTTTTGTGAATTTGTATCTTCCTGCGCTTTCACCAAAGTGAAACAACTAATCATCCAAAAAAATAGTCCTGCCCGTTTCATCTTCTATCATTTGCTCTGTTATTGGATTGTTTTTTAAGCAGCGCCGTAAAGAATTACAGCGCTGCATCTTTCTAACTTATGAGTAACCGCTTATTAGTTTCCAGCTCCATCTGTTTTAGCCCTTTCTACTGCATAATTACCTACATTCTTTCCTGTTACCAATCCCATTTCACAGTCGCTTCTATAATGAATGCCTCCATATAATCTTGACATAGATGCCTCAGATGCCATAGCATCATAAGCTGCAGCTCTTTCTGGAACTATATAACTCAGTATAGTAGCTGCTGCTCCACTGAATGTTGAGTGACCAGATATGTATGACGGGAAATTGGGAATACCTGTTAGTGTTTTTATTTCAGGATTCAACTGGGTGGGTCTCGGGTTGTAATAATAGTACTTTGTGTCCCAGCAAACAATAGCTGCATCCATCAACGCCATATTCAGTAAGGCCATATTTCTTGCCCAGCGTACTTCGCTAAAATTCTTTCCGATAAAGTCCTCCGCTGCAATTGCATCCCAGTGACCAGGAGGAGTGTAAGTACCTACACCGTCAGCCCAGAAATGAACTATTCTTGTTCTTTCTCTAGTTGGATTTTTAATCATCGATAAAACCTCTTCAGTCTCCTTTTTCATCCTGTCACTCTTAGTTAATGGTGGCTCTGCAGGACGAAGACTAATCACTGTTAATGAATCGAAAAGGAACGGCTTTACTTTACTAAAGAAAGGTAACATTGGTGGACGTTTTGGATATTCAAGGCTATACCATGGCGTTTCGCCTCTTGCTATACAATCATCTTCTAGCTTTTTCCACAATGTTGGGTTGCCAACTGCAGCTCCTGCTCTATCTCCTCTTGCCCTTGTCACAAACTTTTGGGCTACTGCTTTTCCTAAAGCTTCACCTGCTTCTATATCACTGCGAACATTAGCTCCAGCAATAATCCTTGCTCTTTTATGTTCTTCCGCCTTTGCTTGTACATAATCCTGGTCTCCAGGAAATAACAGTTTCAGCATTTCAACTGCAGCTCCTTCCACTACAGCATCCTCGGAAGGATAAGATGGCAGATCAGACTTTGGTATCAGTACATTTACAGAAGAGTCTACATTGTATGGTGCCTTTCTGTTAAACTGAGTTTTATAGTAGTAGGCAGCGACCAGTGCGTCATATTGTGCAGCGCTTACATACGCATAGGCTCTTGCGGCATAGGGTGGATTAGCAAATGGGAAAAGTGGATAAGCCAAGGGATTATTAGCACTTGGAATAGGATATGTTCCATCGTCATTTTGATAAGGAGGTAAATTGTGCTTTGCCACCAGATCTCTTAATATTTCGTTCCATCTTAATACTGCCCCGGCACTCCAATACTTAACTATTTTCTTTTCTTCCTCAGTAATATTAGCTTGAAAACTTTTGATTTCATTTACCTGGGCAATATAATCAGGAGTATTGGTTGCTATTGGTGCTGTCACGGTTATGTCTGTTGGTGATGACAGCAAGATTGGTTTCCATTCTCCGGCATTGGCATCCAGGTTAGTTGGTTTAAGTGCTGGAGCATTATCAGTTCTTTCCACTATTTCTTTGCTGCAGGAAGTTACTATCAACAGCACGACAGCAATTATGAAAATGGATGATATAATTATTCTTTTCATCTTAGTTAGTTTTAGTAGATTTAGTATCAATTGATTTTTCCTTTACAGTCCTATTGAAGTCCAGCACATAAAATATTCCGATGTTAAAGGAAGTAGCCTGTCCCATATTTCTTCCTGCAATAGCAGTATTAGCACCACCAACCAGGGCCAATGTGTGGTCTTTTGAAACAACATACTTCCCATTAAATCCAATAGTAGTTAGGTTCATTCTATTACTCGGAAAAGGCATATTGTTCCTGGTGATATCAAATCCACCAAGTGTTGTCCATTTGTTAAACACCGCTTCAGCAATCAACTTTGATGATCTGTAACCTGCACGTAAGTTGAGGTTAGAAGCATTTGGCATTTCAACTTCGTTTGTTATATGGCCTTCTGTGGTGTAATAAGAAGTACGATCAATCTTTATATTGTCTCTAAAAACGTATGTATAAGATGCGGTAGTAAAAATGCTACCTATTTGGTAATCGGCCATCAGCCTGCCAGAAGCTGTTTTGCTTCTAAGACCAATTGACAATGGCAAAAAATCAGCAACATAATTTGTAAGCGGAAAAGAGATGCCACCAATAGTGTATAAAGAAAATGTTCCAGGTCCCAAACCTTTTTCGATGGGCATCCACTTAATAAAAAGACTTAAATCCTGTATTCCCTCCATACCATGCAAAGTCCCAGCACTTGCTTTTGTTTTTACATATGGGACACCAAACAGCAGGTTTAGTTTCCCCGTTACACCATAAGCACCCATTACGGAATACATTTTGGTGGAAACTGTTCCGAGATTTTCATTGTTTCTTTTAAGAGTTCCTTCCCAATAATTCTTCCAGCTGCTCTCGCTGTACATGGGGCCGATACAGAGTTGTTTTTTCTCCATCATGATTGCATCCATATCTGTTTGTGCGTGGGCTGTGTACCCATAGCACATTGCAATCATAAGCATCAATAAGTAGTTAGTTTTTAGTCGCATGTTGTAGGTTTTTATATCCGGCTTTGCCGAAATAATTTCAGAATATATTTTGAACTCGAATTCTGTTTTATTATTAAAATCTAAAGCTGATACCAGCGTTGATGGAATAATCTGCAAACGCGGCATCGCCCCTTACAAAAGTTCCTCTCTTTGCAGAGTTTTCTTTATCCGTAACACTTTGTGTACGATTGCGTACAAGCGCTACCGGTATGGATGCAAAAAGATTGATTTTTTTTATGGAGTAGTTAATGGAAGGTTCAGCAGAAATGATATAACCCGGCCTGCGAAAGTCACCGCTTCCTCCTACCAAATCATGCACAGGTATACCTTCTAATCTAGCACCTGCAGCCAGTGAAAGTCCTTTACTCATATAAGTAAACCCGGCTCTTGCCATGTATTGATCAGGCACACTCATGATGGCTTCGTTTGCCAGTGCAGGTGTTAATGTTTCTCTGTATGTTCTTGTTCCGTTTTGTTCTCTTGGATTGATCAAATAATAGAAGTTACCATACACACCAAACTTTTGATTGAAGTTGAGGTAGCTGTTCATTTCTACAGTTAAACCTGTACCACCGTCACCTAATTGTATTGATTGATCTACGGTGCGTAATTCTTTTCCACCATCAGGGCCTACATTATACCAGTAATCTTTGTAATTGTAATCTCCTGTGGGTAATTTAATCCCTAAGCCTAACTGGATATTTCCTTTGGTGTGCTTCATTGGATCAACCATCCAGCGATAAGCTGCAAACCTGATATCCCCAACGCCGAAAGAATGAGTAGAGTGTCTTTCTTTTTTTATATAAGTTCCATTCACCAATCCATGCTCATATAAAGAAGAACGGCCATTATTGATGATTGGCACATCAATCATAAAAGACCATCGGTCGTTTACAATTCTTGTTAATGCTAAATCAACAATAGTAGTGTGATTGATTACCTCAGAGTGTTCAACGAGTCTTTGTTTATTTTCCTCTGTTCCTGAAAAATGCCTGAATGATTTAAAATAACGTGCACTTGTGCTGAACTGCCAGCCAGCTTTGTTTTCATTTTCCGGATGCACCATCATGCAACTTGATCCGTTTCCTTTTATGGCTACACAGCCTTGTGCATTGGTATTTAGTTTACAGAATAGGATTACTATAAAAGAAATAAATATCTTTTTCATTTGTTGTTAGACTTTGGTATCGGTACCTAGCAGTACCGTTTAGATGAGTAATGGGCAGGCTTATTTTACTGCTGCTTTTTCCAGGATCAGTTTGTTTGCCACCAGGTCGCCCACTTTTGTACCAAACTGGTTACTCACTAAACAGCTTGGATGAAAGTGAATGCCACCATAAAACCTTGCCCAGTTATTTTCCTGCGCCGCCTGCCTGAAAGAGGTAAAGGAGCGATTAGCGATACCGAATTCCAGCTCACTGGTATCAGTATACGCAAAATTGTCTCCATACATTTTAGTCAGTACTTCTGCTGCTGCTGCAGATACAGTGCTGTGTCCGCAGGTGTATTCGGGAAAGGGTGGTGTTTGCAGGTAAGGCCTCCATTCAGGATCAAAATATTTATTGATCACTGTTTCGGGTCTTACCGTGTTACTCCTGAATTTTTCGTCCCAGCATTGAATAAATGCATCGAACATTGCTATGGAAGTGATGGTATATGCTGCTACAGTTTTTTTAAAACTGGCTTTTGCTTTTTCTGATGCTATGCCTACAATGTTCATCCAGTGGCCCGGAGGAGAAAATTTTTTTGTAACAAACATCACATGGCCTGCTACATTTAACTTACCCCCAAGATCATCCCAAAACTCAGCGATATGCTTTTGCTCATCCGTTAAGCTATCAACTGCATTCTTTACAGCCATTACCTGTTTGTAGTAATCGCTGTTTTTATCCTTGATATCAAACTTAAACGGACGGGGCGGCATAAACTGGGAAGCACTGTCCATCACCATAGTTCTTATCTCATTCCAATGCGGTTCCAATGCACTGGTATAAGCTGGTGGTGTAGGTACCCAGCGACCCGGCGTATCTATTACCGTATACCGGGGGGAGCTTCGTGTTTCTGCATAATGATCTCTTTTAGCCCAACTTAAAATAGCCTTACCTACTGTATCAGCATAAGCTACTGAATTTTCAAACATGGCTTTAGGCATGCCCTGGTCTTTAACCAAATGCTTTAAACTATCCACATATTCTTTCATACTGCCCTCTGGAAACGTTACCGCCTCACCTACTTTACAAAAAGCAAGCAGTGCTGCAAACTCGTAATCAATTTTTAAAGCAGTATCTGGTTTTGGAACAGATTTGAAATCGTTTAACTGACCAACCAAAGATTGATATTCGTTTGGATAACCTGCTGCAATCACTTCATATGCGGCAATATTGGCATAAGCGTAGTTACGGCTTGCTACAATTGGCGAAAATCCCACATGTTTTACAACTTCGTTTAGTTCTTTCACCGTTTTGCAATAAGAACTGGCTTCTGTAAAATATGTTTTTGGAACAGGCTTATCATTACAACTAATTAGCAATAGTAACGCTGCAACAGCAGTTAAAAATTTCATCTCTTGATAGTTTAAATCAGAATTCGCAGTGGCAGCAACTGTAGCATCATTGCAGAAGCCTTTTGATACGGCCAATTTTGCTGCAAAGAAACGATACAACAGGAGAATACCTTCAAAAATGTCTATGATACCTGTCAGGCATTAATAAACATGCATCCATTTTTAGCAATAAATAGGTAACTAAATTCAGGAGATAAAAGCATCTGGCGGATGCTCGGCTGGAGTGGAGAAATCATTCTTTCCGGGTACGGTGTTTACCAAAACATAATTTGTTTGCAGCAGCACACTATTGCTGGTAAACTTAGCAAATGACTGCTCTTCGTATTCGCTTAAAGATTTGGAGAAAGATTTATTGTCAGATTTCTTTTGTTTGTTATCCTGCTGAAAATCGTGGGCTACTTTAGCATACTCATTTTTTGACTGCTCAATCTGCATCTTTGTTCTGTTAGGTATGCAGAGCATTTCTAAAGAGTCGTTGTAGATACGGCATTTTACATATTTGTACTTAATGCCATTCATCTCTACTTCACCATCGATACGCTGGAAATCCTTGCTGTTAGTATAATACGGAAGATTGGTTGCTTGCTTGATGGTAATCAGTTCAGACTCATCGTATTCTTTTTGATCCAAGGCCTTCTCCAGCACTACATCTGACTTATTTGCAAGGTAATTATAGAACAACTGGTAACCTCCGATATTGAAGGTAAATACGCTCAACATGAATATGGCAGCCAGTTTTCTCATTAGTCGTGAGATGCAATTTAGGGGGATTTTTTAAAAAACAATGGTATTGGTGAAAAAAATTTGAAAAGCTGATGGGTCGCTAAATCAATGTCGACGCATTATCTAGCCCCTTTAACTCCTTATTACTGATTAGAGGTCAACGAAAATATATCAGTGTTGCATATCTATTTTACCACAAAAGTCTTCTTCTCTGTTCCAATTCCTTTAAGCGTTAAACTCTTCCACCCGCCAGGCAAAACCGATTTAACCTGCGTAATACCTGCAGGCGTAATATCAAGCCCACCAAAACCATTTAACACGGCCTGCAGAATACCACCTGCACCAGTAGAGAAATAAGGATTGGTGCCACCCTTTGTTTCCGCTATCACATTGAATGGTGGTAGCAAATTAGGTTGATAAGAATCTTTGAAAAAATGCAAAGCCTTTTCTTTATCGCCCAGTCTGGCATAGAGCAATGCAAAGATGGCCTGTGTCATAGCGGGCGTGCCTTCATTCGGCACTCTTACTGAATAGTAGTCCAGGTCTTTTTTTACCTGCTTTGGATCGGTGATTTCTTTTAAAGGATAAGCCAGCAAATTTACATCAGCCTGTTTAATGCCTTCTCCATTATATGATGCATGTTCCCTGGTAATACCATCAGGCATTTTTAGTATAGGAATATTGTTCGCTACATTCATCCAGTCGGCATCCGGTGTAATGCCAAGCAACTTAGCCGCTTCTGTAGCATATTTTAAATTCGCTTTAGCAGCAGCGTTAGTAAACGCATTATTATCTACATTCTCCGCCCATTCATCAGCAGCTACCACGTTTTTGATATCTTATTGATTGGGCCCGTTTCTTTCCACACGGCTTGCCCAAAAATCTGCAGTGGCTTT
>CAZDHQ010000090.1:0-9965 GCA_964505135.1 uncultured Ferruginibacter sp. | reverse complement strand
TATGGAGAAGGATGGATGATCAAAATGACTGTTGAAAATCCTGCTGACGTAGATGCCTTGCTGAGTGCAGATGCTTACACTGAACTTGTTTCATGAAATTAAACTGTTTTGAATAAGGGAACCATTTACAAAGATGTAAAGGCAAAATCTTTTTTACCATTGGTAATATGGTTCCTGGTGTTATTGGTGCTGATTTGCATTCCGGGAGAAGACCTGCCTGAGTCTGACTTTTTAAACGGGATCAATTTTGACAAACTGGTACACGCTGGTCTTTTTGGTGGCATCGTTTTTCTTTTCTGCTGGCCCTTTAAAAAATCGTCCATCGACAGAAAGGAAAAAATAAACCTGTTCATACGGGCTACCATCGCCACTTGTATTTGGGGTATTACTACAGAATTTATTCAAAAATTCTTTGTAACCGGCAGGCAATTTGACTTGCTCGATTGGGCTGCCGACAGTCTTGGCGCTATTATCGCTTTTTTTGTTTGTAAAAAACTCTTTTCATAAAATCATTTTTTAACCAGGGATTAATTGTTAAGAAAGCTGCCTGTAGCAGCGCTTACAAAGCTTTTCCGTTATATTTGCTATAATGAATCTTACAGAAACAATGGAGTACAATACCACCAGGAATCATTTAATTATGAGAGAATATGGCCGGCATATTCAGAAGATGGTGGAATATCTTCTTTCAATTGAAGATAAAGAGAAGCGCCAGCGAAATGCAATGGCCTTAATTGAATTGATGGGTTTTTTAAATCCGCACTTAAAAAATGTAGAAGACTTCCGCCATAAATTGTGGGATCATCTTTTTTTAATCAGCGATTTTAAATTAGATGTAGAAAGCCCCTACCCGATTCCAACGAGGGAAACATTAAAGGCAAAACCAGAGCGTTTGCACTATCCCAAAAAATATCCCAAGTACAATCACCTGGGTAAAAATATTGAGCTGGTAATTGACAAAGCATTAAAAGAAGAAAATCCTGAAAAGAAACAGGGCTTTGCAAATGCGGTAGCTTATTATATGAAACTTGCTTATAGCAACTGGCATAAGGAGCTGGTGCATGATGACAATATTCAAACAGAATTGAGCAGTATAACAGATGGCCAGTTGGAGTTTAATAATCGTCCATTTGTAAAACACAGGGCAGAAGTGGTTGAAAGAGATGATTACCGTTCTGGCGGCGAAAGAAACTTCCGTAAAAACTTCGGTGGTCAGCAGCGAAGTGGTGGCGGCCGTGATAATCGTGGCGGTGGTAATCGTAACGGTGGTGGTCGTGATAATCGTGGCGGCGGTGGAAACAACCGCAATTTTAAAAAGCGTTATTAAAAGTTTTTCTTTTGATATAACCCGGCCATGTGCCGGGTTTTTTATTGTTCCAAATTAGCTGTTGTCAACTGCTTTAATTATTTTAGCCGCTCTTAACATTATCAACAACACTACTATTATTCATGAGTTCATTTGAAGTAAGAGGAGGTAAAAAACTAGCCGGTGAAATAATACCCCAGGGAGCTAAGAACGAGGCACTACAAATAATTTCTGCTGTTTTACTTACTGCGGAGAAAGTAACGATTACGAATATCCCAGATATAATAGATGTAAACTTGCTAATAGAGTTGCTGGGTGAAATGAATGTGAAGATTGATCGTGTGAGCCGGGATACCTGCATTTTCCAGGCAGATGATATCAATATTGACTACCTGCACAGTGAGGCTTATCATAAAAAAAGCGGAAGGTTGAGAGGCTCTGTAATGCTTGCTGGTCCTATGCTTGCAAGATTTAAAAAAGCCTTTATCCCCAAGCCTGGTGGAGATAAGATTGGCCGCCGCCGTTTAGATACCCATATCATCGGGTTCCAAAAAATGGGCGCCGCCTTTGAATACCACAATGATGGATTTTTTTATTTGAATGCACCCAATTTAAGCGGCACCAATTTATTATTAGATGAACCAAGTGTAACCGGTACTGCTAATATCTTAATGGCCGCCGTAATGGCAAGTGGTACCACTACCATTTACAATGCAGCCTGCGAACCTTACCTGCAACAGCTATGTAAAATGCTGAACAGGATGGGTGCAAAGATCAGTGGCATTGGCAGTAATATGCTCACCATTTATGGCGTAGAAAGTTTAGGCGGTACAGAGCACCGCATGCTGGCTGATATGATTGAAGTAGGAAGTTTTATTGGCCTTGCAGCAATGACGCAGAGCGATATCACCATCAAACATGCCGGCATTCAACATTTGGGTGTAATCCCGGATAAGTTTATGCAGCTAGGTATCCAGATGGAGATAAAAGGCGATGACATTCATATACCATCGCAGGAACTATACGAGATACAGCGCTACATGGATGGAGGCGTACTCACCATTTATGACCACCCATGGCCGGGGTTTACGCCTGATTTATTAAGCATTGTTTTAGTAACAGCCATACAGGCAAGAGGCAGTGTACTCATTCATCAAAAGATGTTTGAAAGCCGTTTGTTTTTTGTAGATAAGTTAATTGATATGGGTGCCCAAATTATTTTATGTGATCCCCATCGTGCCGTGGTGATCGGTTTAGAAAGAGAACAAAAATTAAGAGGTATTACCATGAGCAGCCCTGATATACGTGCAGGTGTGGCATTACTGATAGCAGCCTTAAGTGCAGAAGGAAAAAGCATTATCCAAAATATTGAACAAATTGACCGCGGCTATCAAAACATTGATGCCAGGTTGCAGGCGCTGGGAGCTGATATAAAGCGGATTGTATAATTGGCGAAGGGCTGCATTGTTGAATTGTTAAGGGTGCCCTTTGTGAAGTATGCTCTTGTTATCACATCAATTCAACCATATAACAATATAACCGTTCAGCCATCCAACCAATTTTCCTTTTCTTTGCAAATGGCAATTAATCATAAGATCATTATCATTACTGCCCCTTCCGGCGCCGGTAAAACTTCTATAACGCATCACCTGATGCAGCAATTTCCGCAATTAGCTTTTTCAATTTCTGCTGCTACCAGGCAGGCAAGAGGCAATGAAAAAAACGATGTGGATTATTACTTCATGAGTGAAGAAGATTTTAAGCAAAAAATAAAGAACAATGAATTTGTAGAATGGGAAATGGTGTATGAGGGAAAGTATTACGGCACATTAAAATCTGAAATGCAACGTATCTGGAACAATAACCAAATTCCTATTCTGGATATTGATGTAAAAGGAGCCATCCATGTAAAGCAGCAGTATCCTGATACTGCCCTTACTATCTTTATTGAACCACCATCGGTGGAAGAATTGAAAAAAAGGCTGCAAAGCCGTGGTACAGAAACAGAAGAATCGCTGGCAGCACGAGTGAATAAAGCATCTTATGAAATATCATTTAAGGATCAATTTGACCGCCAAATTATAAACGATGATCTTGAAAAAGCTAGAGCTAAGGCCGTAGAAATTGTGCAGGAATTTATCAGCAGTTAATTTTTGGCCTGGTTTTATCGTTATATAGAATCAATCCACTTTCTTATTTTTACTATATGGACTGGATAACACTTTTCGCCATTTTATTTTCCCTGCTGCTGGTGGGTTTTTTTGCAGGCATTGAAATAGCTTTTGTTTCCGCCAATAAGCTGTCTATTGAATTACGGAAGAAGCAAGGCACATTTAGTGGCAAGCTATGGGCAGAGTATTCAGAAAAGCCAGCTAAGTTTATTGGTACCACACTTGTTTGTTTCAATATTATTTTGGTGATCTACGGCGTGTTATGGAGCACCTTGTTTGCACCCTTTTGGGAGTGGAATAAATGGCAGGTCTGGAAAAAGTTTAATACGGAAAATCCATATGTAAGGCTGGTGTTTGAAACAGTGGTATCCACTTTTGTTTTATTGTTTTTTGAATTTACGTTTAAAGCCTTCTTCAGAGCAAAGAATGAGTCTGTACTTAGCAGCGGTACGATCGGGCAAATTGTAAATGTTTTTTACAATTTCTTTTCTAATGTTTCCAATGTGTTTGTTGAAATAGCAGAGTGGATATTGCGCTATATTTTTAATGTAAAGGTGAGCGATAAAAAAGATGCTTTTTCAAAAATTGACCTGGAGCATTTTGTAAACCAGGCTAAGTCAAATGAAGAAGAAAATACAGATGAGATCAATAAAGAACTGTTTGAAAATGCACTTTCATTAAGCGAAACAAGAGTGAGAGAATGTTTGGTGCCAAGAAAAGAGATTGAAGGTGTAACACTGCAAACAAGTATTGATAAAGTAAAGAATATTTTTATCAATACTAAACTGAGCAAACTGCTAGTGTATGATCAAAATATTGATAACATTGTTGGATATATACACCAGCTTGATTTATTCAAAAGGCCTGCAGATATACAATCCATTTTATTACCCATTCCGGCTATTCCGGAAAGTATGAGTGCCACTGACCTGATGAATAAGTTTAGTAAGGAGAGAAAAAGCATTGCGTGGGTGGTGGATGAGTTTGGCGGCACGGCAGGTATTGTTACCATGGAAGATTTGCTGGAAGAAATTTTTGGAGAGATTAGAGATGAGTACGACACAGAAGAGTTAATTGAAAAGCAGATTTCAGCTAATGAATTTATCTTCAGCGGCAGGCTGGAGTTGGATTATATCACAGAAAAATACAAGTTGACATTTGAAGATAGTGAGGCAACGGAGACATTAAGCGGCTTTATCATCCAGCATAAAGATGGAATTCCCAAGCAAAAAGAAACATTCATCACCGGTAATTACCAGTTTGATATATTGAACGTAAGTGATACCAGGATTGAAACTGTGAAACTGAAAGTGCTTAAATAGACAAATATCACAATTGGCTCCCCAATTGTTAACAACTCCAAAATACAAGCACGGAATTTTGGAAAAACTATCTTAGGAGATGATCATCGCCATTAGTATAAGAACTATATCAGGAAATGAAGGAGTGAATCAGTTGCTGGTATATCATATACTCCGGTTGGCATCGCTTCATCCCGAACATCAATTTATATTAATCTCCCAGAAGGAAATAACTCTTTTGCCGGATGTTACTAACGTAAAAGTATACCTGCTTCCACAACAGTCAGATAACGTGTTGTTCTGGAAGCTTTGGTATCATTATAAATTGCCAGCAGCTGTAAGAAAATTAAAAGCAGACCTATTGTTGTCTACAGATGGAATTGTAAGCAAGCGAATAAAAGTGCCTCAGTATTTGATGGTAAGTGATATGGACTTCCTTTCCTTCCCGGATCAATATGCTGTTAATTATGCCAGGTTTGCAAAACTAAATTCAGGCGATTTTTTTCGCACTGCAAAAAGGCTAATAGTATTGACCGATCATGTGAGAAATGAAATCATAAAACATTTTAAAATCTCCGAAGCAAAGATCAATACCTGCTATCCCGGGATATTGCCTGTCTTCAAACCAGCTTCTATTGCAGAAACAGAGGCTGTTAAAGAAAAGCACACCTATGGAAAGGATTACTTTCTATTTTATGGTAGTATTGAAGACAACAGTAAGCTTATAAATATTTTAAAAGCTTTCTCTCTTTTTAAAAAGCGCTTAAAAACAAATATGCAGCTGGTGATTGCATCTGCTGACATTCTACCAGAAAGTGAATTTGTAAAAAGCTTATCATTGTACAAATACCGGGATGATGTAAGATTATTGACGGTACAGGATGAAAAATTGCTTGCTTCCATGATTAGCGCTGCATATGCCTGCATCAATTTATCCCATACCATTGATAACGGTATTTTTTTGTTACAATCTATAAAAAGCGGCGTGCCCGTAATTGCCGGCAATTATCATTCGGTGATAAGCCTTTTAAACAATGCTGCCCTATTTGCTGATCCTTCGTCAGTAGAGACCATTGCGGAAAAAATGATACTTCTGTATAAGGATGAAAAAAAGCGTTCTGAACTTATCCACCTGGGCTTGGAGCAGGCGAAATTTTATGATGAGAAAAAGACAACCGCTGCCTTGGACAAGTTGTTGCTTCAATAAATCAACTTCTTTAAACATATAATCTTGCTACATTTGTAGCCTTGTTTAGGCTGCAATAAAGCAGTTTTTAAAGAAATCGTATGAATAAATCAACAATAAAAATAGACGTGCTTTTAGACCCAAATAAAGTACCTGAGCAGATTCAATGGAGTGCCAGTGATAGTACAATTGAATCCGCTCAAAGAGCAAAAGCAATGTGCCTGGCTTTTTGGGATGGTGCTGATAAAACAGCATTGCGTATTGATCTCTGGACAAAAGATATGATGATGGATGAGATGGTAGATTTTTATTACCAGATGATGATGACGATGGCTGATACATTGGAAAGATCAACCCATCAGGCAGAGCTGGTAGCAGATATGAAAAAGTTCTCAAAAGACTTTATGCAAAAGTTCAGGGCGATACAACTAAAAGAACAGCAGCAATCTTAATCACAGCAAATAAAAATATCAATATGGGATTAGAAGAAAAAATAATGGCAGAAATGAAAGATGCCATGAAGAGTAAAAATGAAGCAGTACTAAGGGGGTTAAGAGCTATTAAAGCAGAAATCATTAAAGCAAAAACTGACCCCGGTGCTGGCGGTGTAATAGACGAAGCAACCGAGCAAAAGTTTTTACAAAAGATGATGAAACAGCGGAGGGATTCTTTTGAAATTTTTCAACAGCAGGGAAGAACAGATTTGGCCTCAAAAGAAAAAGAAGAGATGGATGTGATTGAAAAGTTTTTACCAAAGCAATTAAGTGAAGCTGAAATAAGAGAAGCTGTTGCAAAAATTATTGCAGAAACAGGTGCAGCTTCACCGGCTGATATGGGTAAGGTGATGGGTGTTGCAAGTAAGCAATTGGCCGGGCAGGCAGATGGTAAAACCATTAGCGCCATAGTTAAGGAATTATTAAGTAAATAATTTACTTGCTGGTTTCAAAAGCCCTTAATCTTGTGCAATGATTGATTTTCTTTTTGCGATAGTAATAATATTGGCTGTAATCAAAGGTCTCAGGAAAGGATTGATTGTGGCCGTATTTTCAATCATTGCCTTTATCATAGGCTTGGCCGCTGCCCTTAAACTATCCGCAATGGTGGCAGTTTACCTTCAGCAGCATACTGAAATGCCTGGCCAGTGGTTGCCATTTCTTTCTTTTTTGATTGTGTTTATTGTGGTGGTGATTTTGGTGAACTTAGGTGGGAAGCTTGTTGAGAAGACTTTTGAAATGGCCTTTTTGGGTGGTGTTAACCGTTTAGGTGGTGCATTATTTTATGTCTTGCTTTACATAATTATTTTTAGTGTGATAGCTTTTTATGCAGAAAGAATTCATTTACTAAAACAGGAGTCTTTTGATCAATCTGTTATTTATCCTTATATCAAGCCCTGGGGACCAACAGTAATTGATGGGCTGGGAAAAGTGATACCAATTTTCAAAGATTCTTTTGATCAACTAAAGATTTTTTTTGGAAGCCTTTCCGATAAAATAAGTCATTAATTTGAGCTGTTGTGTTATTTGAATTAATTTTACTGCAATTGCTTACTTTTATCAACCGACATTTGCAATTGCAAATTTTAGTACATCAATAGAATGAGTTACGAAATAAAACAAGACGGTAAGTTTAAGTTTATTGAAGAAGGGCAGGGAGAACCGCTGGTATTATTGCATGGCTTATTTGGAGCCTTAAGCAATTTTATGGATTTAATTAATCACTTCAGCAAAACACACAAGGTGGTGGTGCCAATGCTTCCCTTGCTGGAGCTTGATTTGTTACATACTTCTGTAGGAGGTCTTCAAAAGTTTGTTTATAAATTCATTGAACATCGTAATTATGAAAATATAAACCTTTTGGGTAATTCATTGGGTGGTCATGTGGCGCTGGTACATATTTTAAAACATCCTGAAAGAATTAAAACACTCATTCTTACCGGCAGTTCCGGTTTGTTTGAGAATGGAATGGGTGATACTTATCCTAAACGGGGGGATAAAGAATACATTCGTAAAAAAACAGAGCTCACTTTTTACGATCCCAAAATGGCTACAGAAGAACTGGTGAATGAAGTGTTTGAAATAACCAACAACAGGCTAAAAGTAATTAAGATTATTGCCTTGGCTAAAAGCGCCATTCGTAATAATCTTGGTGAGGAATTAAAAGGCATACAACAACCCACTTGTTTAATTTGGGGAAACAATGATGCAATTACACCGCCATTTGTGGGTAAAGAATTTAATAAGCTGATACCTAATAGTGAATTACACTTTATAGATAAATGCGGCCATGCACCTATGATGGAAGTGCCCGGTGAGTTCAACCAAATTTTAGATGCCTTTCTAATAAAACAGAAAGCCCCCGCTGCAACGAATTAATATTTTTTTTTGTCTTGCTGTATGAGTTAAAGTGCTTTTTGCGTTTTAATACTTTTTTGTATATGCTTACTACCGAACTTATCAATAACAATATTCCACAACTGCACTTGCAGGACTCTGTGAGTAAGGCACTGCAGTTGATCAATGACTACCGCATATCTCATTTGCCGGTGGTACAGGAAGAAAAATATCTTGGATTGATAGGCGAGGATGATTTACTGGATGCTGAAGATGAAAGGCTTGCTATACAGACATTGCAGGAACATTTTACTGAGGCATTTGTAAAAGAAAATGAACACTTTTTAAATGCGGTGAATTGCAGCAACCGGTATGAAACTTCCGTTGTACCAGTTATCAACGAACAAACGGAATTAGTAGGCGTGATAACGGTGACCGACTTGCTGAAAGCATTGGGCGATTTTTCCGGTGCCAATGAAATAGGCGGCATCATAGTAATGGAAATGGAAAGAAGCCAGTTTGCTATTTCAGAGATCAGCCGTATTGTAGAAAGCAATGATGCACACATTCTTCATTTAAATACTACCGTTCAACCGGATACTGGCTTACTTACTGTTACATTGCATTTGAATAAAAAGGAAATTGCTTCTATCGTATCTTCATTTGAAAGATATGAATACGATGTAATCTACTTTTTTGGTGATGAAAAATTTGAGAACGAGATCCATGTTAACTATCGACACCTCATGAACTATCTTGATATTTAGTATCCAATCAGCTCAAATTAAATACATTAATATAAATTACATTTACGCACTTGCAAACTGGTTTGGTTTATATTAATGCATCCACTTAAGAAAATATTTGTTACCTGTGTTCTTTCATTGGCTTCAGTTTTGGCCTGTGCCCAAAACATAGATGTAGAAACAAACGAGGCAAATAAATTGATTGCAGCTAATAAAGACACTTCTGCCGCTTTTACAATTCATCAAATTAATATCACCGGGAATAATAAAACACGGCGTGCTATTATTCAAAGAGAAATACAGCTAAAAGAAGGTGATACTGTTTTGTTTAATAAACTTAATGCTGAGTTGCAAAAGATAAGGCAACAGGTATATAACACCAATCTGTTTAACGAAGTAAAAGTTGAAATAAGCAACATAACCGATTCTGCATTTGATATCAATATTGCTGTAAAAGAACGCTGGTATATTTTCCCTTTATTAAAATTTCAGTTGGTTGATAGGAATATAAATGAGTGGCTAAAAAAATACAATGGCGACCTGGGCCGGGTAGTATATGGAGTAAAGTTTACTCATTATAATTTAACGGGAAGAAGAGACATTATGCGTGTGATGCTGTTAAATGGCTTTACAAGAAATGTATCTTTCTCCTACTTTATTCCGTTAAGCAATAAAGACCTTACACAAGGGTTTTCTTTTGCCGGGGGTTATATAGAAAATAAAGAATTTATCTACAAAACAGCCTTTGATAATAAACCTTTGCATTTCAACAATGGTAATTTCTCAAGAAAAAATATCTATGCTGGAATTGGATTTAATTACCGGAAAAACATTTTAAGTTCCAATTATTTTAATATCACCTATAATCATATTGCAGTAGCTGATTCGCTCTTATTGCCGCCATATAATCCTGCATATTTTAATA
>CAZDHQ010000089.1:857-9975 GCA_964505135.1 uncultured Ferruginibacter sp. | reverse complement strand
GGTTGCACTGCTTTCAATTGCACTCAACACATCTGGTGCATAAAGATCGCTGTAGATAAATAACTGTTCCCTGGTAAGCTTAATGACTATTTCAGGTACAAAAAAATGAAGATCAGGAAACTGGATGCCATCAAAATGGGAGGAATGTAAATTTTCAGTTTCGTTTTTAAGGTCATAGCCAAAATGGCCAAACAGCCAATCACCGGAATGCAATTCACTAAATTTTCTTAATTGCTCAAAAGCATTGCCGGCATTTATTGCCAGGTTATGCTTACTGCCGACGGCCAACAGGCATTCAAAAACTGGTTGACCTACACTATCAGGCATTGGCTGGTATTGATGATTATCCAGCAAACAAAAACTGCTGAACTGTTTTGTCCAGTTCAGCAGTTTTGATTTTATCTCTTGAAAATTAGTTACGGTGAATACTGCGGCTTCTTTCAATGCTGTGTTTTCATCCGGCTGTTGAATCAGCCGTTATTAAAAATCATCATCGTCATCAAAGCCACTGCCGGCATCATCAAAATCGTCAAAGCCAAGGTCTTTGAACTCATCGTCTACTTTAAACTCATCGTCATCATCTTCCTTTCCTGATTTTTTGCCCGGAGCCTTTTTATTCTTTGATTTAGGTACGTCAAATTCATCAAAGTCTGGATCCCATTCCTCTTCTTCCTCTTCGGGCTTATCCCAGTCATCATCTACTTCTACGTCCTCATCATCCTCGTCCTCATCATCTTTCGATGATTTTTTAGGAGCAGCTTTCCCTTTCTTAGCAGGTTTTACATCATCATCCTCTTCAAGATCATCATCGTCATCATCATCTTCTTCCTTCTTTGCCTTTGCTGATTTAGCAGGCTTCTTTTTATCAAGCTCTTCATCAGCTTTAGGAGTAGTTTTTTTTCCTTTGATTGATTTTGCTGCCATAGTACTGAAATTATATTGTAAAATTTCTTAGAGATTTTTAATTAGCCAAATTATTTTTTCACTTTTTTTGAAAGATTAGTTGGCTTTCAAAATTTGTTCACGACCGGGTCCGTTGCTGATGTATTTTACCGGAACTTTTAAGAACTGGTTCATATACTCTACATATATCTTCATTTTCTCAGGTATTACATCGTATGAATCTATTGCAGTAATATCCGTCATCCAGCCATCAAATTTCTGATAAACGGGTTCAATGTCTACTTTGTTCATTTGGAAAGGAACATAATTTTTTTGCTGCCCATTTATTTTATAACCGTTGCACACTTTTAACTCTGGTATTTGATCCAGTATATCAGTCTTGGTCATGATGATGCTCGTAACACCATTTACCATACAGGCAAATTGCAAAGCAATTAAATCAATCCAGCCGCAGCGGCGTGGCCTTCCTGTGGTAGCACCAAATTCACTGCCGGTTTTGCGGATCAGTTCTCCCATTTCATCATTCAATTCAGTTGGAAATGGTCCACTACCCACCCTGGTACAGTATGCTTTGGATACACCAAATACTTCCCTGATTTTTTGCGGCGCCACACCCAAGCCAGTACATACGCCTGCTGAGATGGTATTGCTGCTGGTAACAAACGGAAAGGTTCCAAAGTCTACGTCCAGCATGCTGCCCTGTGCACCTTCTGCCAATACTTTTTTGCCTTCCTGTATTTTTTCGTTGATAAAATATTCGCCGTTAACAATCTTGAATTTTCTGAGGTCTTCAATCGCTTCAAAAAATTCATCTTCCCAGCTGCTGATATCTTCCTGGAAATTATAATTGTCTAACAGGCGCTGGTGTTTCAACCTTAGTTTGATGTATTGAGAAGTAAAACTTTTGTCCAATAAATCACCAACTCTTAATCCGTTTCTGCCGGTCTTATCCATGTAGGCTGGTCCAATACCTTTTAATGTAGAACCAATTTTATCATTGCCTTTTGAAATTTCGCTGGCTTTATCTAGTGCTCTGTGGGTTGGTAATATCAGGTGGGTTCTTTCGCTGATATACAAGTTCTTCCTGTAATCTACACCCATGGCAGCCACCTTCTCACATTCTTTTCTTAACGTAACCGCATCCAATACCACACCGTTTCCTATAAGGTTCGTAGTGCCTTCATGAAAGATGCCGCTGGGTATTTGGTGCAGTACAATTTTTTGTCCATTTACATACAGCGTATGTCCTGCATTGGGGCCGCCCTGGAAACGGGCAATTACATCATAATTGGGAGCAAAATAATCTACAATTTTTCCCTTGCCTTCATCACCCCACTGAAGGCCCAGTATTACGTCAACCATGTTCTTTGTTTGAAAATATTTGTTTGATAAAAAAGGTGCTAGCTGGTTAAGTGCATAGCAGCGGTAAAAATAAACTGAAATAAGGCAATCACCTAAAATCAAACGTATATGTTGGAAAATATTTTAATTAAAACCGCTTTACCAAAAAAATGCGGAACATTTGATTGTTCCGCAACAATAGTATTGATTCGTTTATTGATTAAGCCACTTTCAGCATGCTCATTTTACTGTTATTGAACTTGCGCTGAGCATAATCAAGCGTTACCTCAAATGTTTTTAATTTTTGAGATGGCAGGTCATACATAGCATCCGTTAATATGCTTTCGCAGATGCTTCTTAAGCCTCTTGCTCCCAGCTTGTATTCCATGGCTTTTTCCACCATGAAATCATATACCGCAGGTTCAAAACTTAATGCGATGCCTTCTATTTCGAACAGGCGCACAAACTGCTTGATCAATGCGTTTTTTGGCTCAGTTAAAATATTGCGTAGTGTGGCTGCATCAAGCGGATTCAGATACGTGATTACAGGCAAACGGCCCAATAACTCCGGTATCAAACCAAAATGTTTTAGATCAACTGCGTTTACAAATTGCAGTAAATTCTTTTGCTGAAACTCCTGCAGTTCTTTATTTACATTAAAGCCAATAGCATGTGTATTTACACGCCTTGCGATTAATTTATCAATGCCATCAAAAGCGCCACCGCAAATAAAAAGTATGTTTTGTGTATTTACTTTTACCAATTTTTGCTCAGGATGCTTACGGCCACCCTGTGGCGGAACCAACACTTCTGTACCTTCTAATAGTTTTAATAAACCCTGCTGCACACCTTCGCCACTTACATCACGGGTGATGGAAGGGTTATCGCTCTTGCGTGCAATCTTATCAATCTCGTCAATAAATACAATTCCTTTTTCCGCTGCAGCTACATCATAATTGCAGGCTTGCAATAAACGGCTTAGCATGCTTTCCACATCTTCACCCACATAGCCAGCTTCTGTAAACACCGTAGCATCCACAATTGCAAACGGTACATTCAGCATCCGTGCAATGGATCTTGCCAATAAGGTTTTACCAGTCCCTGTTTCACCCACCATGATGATGTTGCTCTTTTCAATCTCTACATCATTCTCCACTTTTTGATTTAAGCGCTTGTAGTGGTTATATACTGCCACCGCTAAAATCTTCTTTGCATCATCCTGGCCTATCACGTATTCATCCAGGAACTTTTTAATCTCCTGTGGTTTTTTTACCGTGAGTTTATAACTACTTGCAGTATGCTGTTTTGTTTCAGGATAGATCATCAGCTCCTGGGCAATAATCTCCTGGGCATGTTCCACACAGTTTTCACAGATATGTCCTTCCTGCCCTGCAATTAATATCTTAACCTCGTCTCTGTTACGGCCGCAGAATGAACAATGTAATGTTTGTTGTTTTGCCATTATACTAATTTAGGCTTGAGTGCTTGTTAAAAAGCAAAGTGCAAAGATACAGAAACAGTTTCCACAATATCCATCGCAAACTATTTAAAAAAGGGAGCTGGTTTTTTAACTTTTTGTGTGGGAGAGATGAGGCTGCACCAACTGTTTTAATTGCTGTTTTACCAGGCAGCCCATGGTTTTGCAATGGCTGTACCGGGATGTTTGAAAGGCTGCTGCCAGTTCTTTTCTCAGCGAAATAATTTTATAGTTTTCTGATAGCTCGTCTGCCTGTATTACCTGCAAGAGCTCTGCCAGCCTATACCGGTTACTAAATACATAATTGGCCAGTTGTTCTCTTTCCAATATGCGGCACTGTTCTATTGTTTCATGATTAAGCAAACTGTTTATCAGTTGCACAAATCGGTAATTTTCTTTATAAAACTGCGGCAAGTAAAGATTCATCCTGCCTTCGTAACACTGCTGATCAAAATCTATTGCTCTTATGCGCCACTGCTGCTCATCATTTTTTACCACCACAAAATTGTAACTCCGCATATCACCTAATAATCTTGCAAAACACCTTTCATTAAAACGAACAAATTCTTTTGCCAGTTGCTCTTGTTCATACTTTGGCAATGCGTCTAATTGTTCCAAAAAATTATCTCCCGGTATTCCATTTATATGTGTTTCTACCAATGTGTTCAAATGATAGTAAAAAACAATTTTGTTGGGAGAAAGCAACTGCTCCAATTCAAGCCCATAAATACGGGATGCATCAGCCGTTTTAATGTAGAAAAAATCGCTTTGGTTGCTCAGCAAATTACTTACTGTGATTCGAAAAGGCATGCTGTTAGCAAATTCACAAAAGTCAATAGCCATTATATCAAGCTGGCTTAATTGATCAGCAGGAGTTTGATTTAATAAACCAAATACTGCTAACAGTTTAGGTTTCAGTTCCTGCAATAAGCCTTGCTCATAAATCACATTTTCCCAATGTGTGGGTTTGCCATTTTTATCTTTTATAGCATTGGTGTATTGGTAATAGAAAAGCTCAGAATAATTGATGGGTAGTTCAATATCCCGTTTGTATTTTTCCAGGTATTGTTGTAAAGAATTACTTACCGGGTAAATATCTTTCTGCATCAGCGGCCGGTCGCTGTCTTTGCTTATTGCGGCATTGATGATGTCAGAAAAGTACATAATAGTAAATGAGCTCTATACAAACTCCAACAAAGTTATTTCAGGCAAGATACCTACCCTACCCGGATAACCAATAAAACCAAAGCCCGGGTTTACGTATAATTTTTGTTTTTCGCTTTCATAGAGACCATCCCATTGCTTGTACATATATTGTACGGGGCTCCATTGAAAACTGGGTATGTTTACACCAAACTGCATACCATGTGTATGGCCACTCAGTACAAGGTCAATGTCTTTATAATTAGGTAATACTTGAGCATCCCAGTGACTGGGGTCGTGACTCATTAATATTTTAAAAGGATATTTATCGGTGCCTTTATGGGCCAGGTCAAGCCGACCATGTTTAGGGAACCTGGCTTTTGCACTCCAGTTCTCAATTCCAAGCAATGCGATTGTATCACCATTTCTTTCCAGCTCCACATGCTCATTCATAAGCAAGCGCCAGCCCATTGCTGCATGCACCTGTTTTAAGTTTTCCAGGTTTTGTTCTTTGCTGATACCCTGGTCCGGCCACCTTACATAATCGCCATAATCATGATTACCAAAGATAGAATACACACCCATTGGCGCTTTCAGCCTGCTAAAAATATCCATGTACTGGTGCATTTCAGTGGCTCGGTCATTTACCAGGTCTCCGGTAAATAAAATCAAATCAGGGTTTAACGAGAGAATCTTTTCAATTCCTTTTTCTACTGCTTCTTTATTGGTAAAACTGCCGGAGTGAATATCACTTATCTGCACTACTTTTAAACCTTTGAATCCTGCAGGAAGGTTATCAAAATTCAGCTTCACTCTTTTAACATTATAGTTGTATTTATTGCTGAATCCATACACCAGTGTTCCAAACAAGGTGCCACCTGCGGCCAATGCCAACCAGTTAAGAAAAGCAGAGCGGCTAATGGCTTCGCTGGCTGTATCCAGTTTTGATGAGCTGTAAAATAGCTTTAGAATCAGCCATTGAATACCTCTCCTGATATCGTCAATTAATAAAAAGAAAACCGCCACCAGTTTTGCCAGGAATAATCCAACAATAATGGCAAAAAGATAAGTGCGAACCACTTTGGGTAAAAAATCGGGACCGGTGAGTGCAAATAAAATAAAACTTGCAATTACAAAAATGGTAATGCCCCAATAGATATTCTGCACTATTGCCCGATTCCTGGCAGAAGCGGATATGGTTACCGCTTTCACCGCCTGGAAAACATACCAATCAAGCAATAGAAGAATGAATATAAAGATCAATGCACCAATAGGTGTACGCATAAGAAATGTTTAGAATTGAAGACGAACAAGAAAGATAAATGTTGTTAAAAAATGATGATTAACAAAAATACCCCTTCAGGCATTGCCCCAATGAATGAATTCATCCAATTGCTTATTAATTACATTAATGGTAGGAGTATCTGTAAAAAGCCCATTCGTGTCAAGTAATTTGTCTACTACTGAAATCGGAAGCAGAAATGGATATACGGTTACTTTCAAATAGTTTAAAACACCAGTTAGATGCTCCATGCCTCTTACATTGCCGGCTCGTCCTGTGCTTACACCAGCCAGCAATGCTTTTTTATGCCACCACATAGTATGGCTGCTGGAGTTATCAAAAAGCATCTTCAATATACCGGGGAAGCTGCCGTTGTATTCTGGTGCAACAAATATAAAATGGGTGGTAGGTTTAATTACATCTTCCTCCATTTTTTTGAAAGCTGTTGTTCTTGAAAGCAAGTCTACTTCTTCAAGGGATAGTATTTGAGCATCAATGCCTTTCTGCTTAAGGAAACGCTGGTATTCTTTGGCAACTTTTAGGGTATTGCTGCCCGGTCTGTTAGTGCCGGATACGATAGTATACATTAATTTTTAGGTTTTTGATATTACAATTCAGGAGGCCGAATGTTCCCCATTTTTATGCCTAATGGTTATTTTTGCCAGACTGACACACAATTTAGGTAAAAGCAGTTTTTAATGCTGATAAGTTGGGAGCAAACAGTACCTTTGGCGGCATTTTGTGAAGGAGCCGGCAAAAATCAGTTCCTTTGATTTTTTACTTTTTACTTTAAACGATGGCAAGAATTATTGGCATAGCTAACCAGAAAGGAGGGGTGGGAAAAACAACTTCTGCAATTAACCTTGCAGCCAGCCTGGCAGTGCTGGAATATAAAACACTGCTGGTGGATGCTGATCCGCAGGCAAACAGCACTACCGGTGTGGGCTTTGACCTGCACAACGTTACCCAAAGCCTTTACGACTGCATGGTGAATGAAACCAGCGCAAGAGATGTTTTGCTGAAAACCGATGTACCACATCTTGACCTTATTCCGTCTCATATTGACCTGGTGGGTGCTGAGATTGAAATGATCAATCACCCCAACAGGGAAAATGTTTTAAAGAAAATACTGGAACCACTGGAGGCCGATTATGATTTTATTATTATTGACTGTTCTCCTTCACTCGGTTTGATCACAGTAAATGCGCTGGTAGCCTCAGACAGCGTGGTTATTCCGGTGCAAACAGAATTTTTTGCATTAGAAGGTTTAGGAAAATTATTGAATACCATTAAAATTGTGCAGAGCCGCTTGAATACCAACCTGCAAATTGAAGGGATATTAATGACCATGTATGATGGACGCCTGCGTTTGTGTAACCAGGTGGTGGCTGAAGTAAGAAGGCATTTTGAAGAACTGGTGTTCAACAGTATGATCCATCGCAACACCAAGCTAAGTGAGGCACCAAGTTTTGGTAAGCCTGTTATATTATATGATGCAGAAAGCAAAGGCTCGGTAAACTATCTGAACCTGGCCAAGGAAATTTTGCAAAAAAACAACCTGACAAAGATGAAGCAGGAGGAGAAAGTAATGAGCTGAGAAATTAGCTAATTAGCTATTGTGCTAATTCGATAATGACTTATGCAAGTTGCATTATAGTTTGCCTATACACCAAAAAATATCACTTTAATACTGCTCATTAGCAAATTAGCTAATTAGCAAATTATCACATTAATTCATGAACGCTCCAAATAAAAAAGACGCACTGGGAAAAGGGATTAGAAGCTTATTGCAGAATATTGATGCTGATTTAAAAAGTACATCAGGCAATTTAAAAACAGACGTGGTTGAAAGAACAACTACTGCTGCAAGGGTTCCGCTTGATCAAATTGAAATCAATCCAAAACAGCCAAGAAGGGACTTTGATGAAACTGCATTGAGCGAACTGGCTGCTTCGGTTAAAATGCATGATATTATCCAGCCACTTACCGTGAGCAAAATGCCCAACGGTAAGTACAGGTTAATTGCAGGGGAAAGAAGGTTTAGGGCATCCAAAATTGCAGGGTTAAAAGATGTACCGGTTTACATCCGCCAGGTAAATGATACGGAACTGCTGGAATTGGCCTTGTTAGAAAACTTGCAGCGGGAAGATTTAAACGCCATAGAAATTGCATTAAGTTATAAGCGCCTGATGGAAGAACTGGATTATACACAGGAGCAGGTAGCAGAGAGAATGGGCAAGGAGAGGAGCACTGTTACCAACTATATCCGTTTACTCAAATTGCCTCCGGATATACAGGTGGCGGTGAGAACAGGTGTTATATCAATGGGGCATGCAAGAGCTTTGATCAATGTGGATGCGGTGGAAAAGCAATTGTTTATTTTCTCTGAGATAAAAAAGAATGGCTTATCAGTAAGGCAAACAGAAGACCTGGTGAGAAGAATTTATACAGGTGATAACGCTGTTAAAAAATCGGTAAAAGCTGATCTACCACCGGCATTCAAAAAGATTGAAGATAATTTAGCATCTCAGTTTACTACCAAAGTAAAATTGGTTCACAATAAAAAAGGATATGGCTCTGTAACATTTGAGTATTATTCTTTAGAAGAACTAAACGGTTTACTGGAGAAACTGAATGTGAAAGTTAGTTAATGAAAACAGTTTACTACATTTTCTTACTGTTTCTTTTTCAATTGTGCAGCAATGCCGCTTCAGCCATGCATTTGGAGGATGAAGATGCTTATTTTGTTGTAGTAAATTTTTATGCAGATACTACCAAACCCGCAGATACTTCCAATCCTGTAAATAAAATCTCTGACAGCAGTTACCAAAAATCACTGCAGAGGTTTAATCCTCATAAAGCCACTATTCGTTCAGCTATTTTTCCGGGCTGGGGTCAATTTTACAACAAGAAATATTGGAAAGTACCATTGGTATGGGGCGGTATTGGTGCTACAGTGGGAATATTTTTTT
>CAZDHQ010000089.1:0-847 GCA_964505135.1 uncultured Ferruginibacter sp. | reverse complement strand
AAATACATAACTGGTACACATAATTTTATAAATATTTTTTTACAATGTAAAAACATATAAGGCTCTCAAGCAAGCTTACATTTATAAAACAGATGGAGATCAAACGAATGACTTATCGATTGATCCCCGTTTTAGCAATCTGTCTGCTAATGCTTTAAAGACCTACCGAAACAGTTTCCGGCAAAATGTAGATTATTCTGTTTTGTTCTTCATTCTTTTCTGGGGTTTAAATGTGGTAGATGCTACAGTTGATGCACATCTTAAAGCCTTTGACGTAAACGATGATTTAAGTCTTCACTTTAAAGCTGGCTATAGTGAACTGGCTAATACCACCGGGGTAAGCCTTGTATTGAAATTGGGTAAGTAAATTCTCCATCCAATACTTCTTCCTTTTATATTAATATTGCACCTTAAATTTTTCAATATGAATATTGCATTGATTGGTTACGGCAAAATGGGTAAGGCAATTGAAGCCATCGCTTTGGAAAGAGGTCACCAGGTGCCATTAAAAATAGACATCAGCAATCAACAGGATTTTACCTCCGAAAATTTGAGAAAAGCCGATGTTGCTATTGAATTTACCGGTCCGCACAGTGCAAAAGAAAATATTTTAAAACTGCTTGCAGCAGGGATTCCTGTTGTTTCCGGAAGTACGGGCTGGCTAAATGATTGGGCAGAAGTAGAAAGTGTATGCAAGCAAAAAGATGGAACACTGTTATACGCCAGCAATTTTAGTGTAGGCGTGAACATATTTTTTGAAATCAACAGGCAATTGGCAAAGCTGATGGATAAGCATCATGAATATGAAGTGAGCATGGAAGAGATTCAAAAAAAAAAAAAAAGAGAT